>NZ_JBJEEX010000101.1:0-6424 GCF_051873495.1 Floccifex sp. | reverse complement strand
CCAAAAGTTCACCCTAAAAGTTTTTGGATAAACCCCAAAAGATTTTGGTTACCCGTTTTGACATATAAAAAGTGAACCTCCTAAATTCGATGTCCAAATTTAGGGGTTCACTTCAAATTATCTGCTTTCTTCTTTTATTATTTGTTTTGGAAAGGAACAACTTTTAATTTTTTAGATTTATCTTTTTCTAAGAAATTAGCCATACCAGCTCTTTGGTCTTCTGTTTCAAAACAATCACCAAATAATTTTTCTTCAATTACAATTGCTTGATCCATATCTACTTGTAAACCATCATTGATAGCTTTCTTACAGTTACGTACAGCAATTGGAGCGTTTTTAGCGATTGTTGAAGCTAATTTTTGAGCAGCAGGCATTAATTCTTCAGATGAATATACAGCATTTACTAATCCAATGCGATATGCTTCATCCGCTTTAATGTTACGAGCTGTATAAATCATTTGTTTTGCAATGCCAACAGGAACAACACGAGCTAATCTTTGAGTTCCACCAAATCCTGGTGTAATTCCTAAACCAGTTTCAGGTTGTCCAAATACAGCATTGTCTGAACAAATACGAATATCACAACTCATTGCGATTTCACATCCTCCACCTAATGCAAATCCATTAACGGCAGCAATTACAGGAATTGGGAATGTTTCTAATTTACGGAAAACATCGTTTCCTTTTTTACCGAAGGCTTCTCCTTCTTCTTTTGTTAATGTGCTCATTTCACCAATGTCAGCACCAGCAACAAATGATTTTTCACCGGCTCCAGTAAGAATTAAACAACGAATAGCGTTTAAATCAACTGCATCTAATGTTTGATCTAATTCTTCTAAAACTTGTGAATTTAATGCGTTTAAGGCACGAGGACGGTTAATAGTAATCGTTCCTACATAACCTTCTGTTTCATATGTAATAAATTCCATATTCATTCTCCATTTTATAGTTGATCTACAGCTGTTTTTGTACGATCTGCGTTATAAACATAGAATCCTTTTCCAGTCTTGCATCCTAAGTTTCCACCGCGAACCATTTTACGGATTAATGGACATGCACGATATTTGCTGTCTCCTGTTTCTTTGTATAAAACATCCATAATAGCTAAACAAATATCTAATCCAATATAGTCACCTAATTCAAGTGGTCCCATTGGATGGTTAGCACCTAATTTCATTGCAGTATCGATTCCTTGAATATCAGAAACACCTTCCATTTTAATGAAAGCAGCTTCGTTAATCATTGGAATTAAAATACGGTTAACAACGAATCCAGCAGCTTCATTAACTTGAACTGGTTCTTTTCCGATTTCAACAGAAATTTCTTTGATTTTTTCAACTACTTCTGCAGGAGTGTTTGCACCAGCGATAACTTCGATTAATTTCATACGATCAGCTGGGTTAAAGAAATGCATTCCAACAACTGGACGATTTACACCTTTACCAATTTCAGTAATTGATAAAGAAGAAGTGTTTGAAGCGAAAATGCATCCTTCTTTACAGATAGCATCTAATTCAGAGAATGTTTTTTGTTTAACACCCATATCTTCAAAAGCAGCTTCAACGATTAAGTCACAATCAGCACATAAATCTTCTTTTAATCCTGGTGTGATAGAAGCTAAAATTGCATCAACTTTTTCTTGACTTAATTTTCCCTTGCTTACTAAACGAGCATATCCTTTTTCGATTTTGGCTTTACCATTTTCAGCCCATTCTTGTTTAATATCACATAAAGCAACGCTATATCCTTCTACTTGTGCAAATGCTTTAGCAATACCTTGCCCCATTGTTCCGGCACCAATTACACCGACTTTCATGTCATTTCCTCCTATAAATATTATTTAGCTAATTTAGCTTTATTAATTTCATCAATTAATTGTGGTACAACTTTGAATAAATCACCAACAATACCGTAATCTGCTACACCAAAGATAGGTGCTGTTTCATTTTTATTGATTGCGATAATTGTTTCTGAATCTTGCATACCAGCTGTATGTTGAATAGCACCTGAAATACCTAATGCAACATAGATTTTTGGATGAACAGTTTTTCCTGTTTGTCCAACTTGATGAGCAGCATCTAACCATCCAGCATCTGTTACAGCACGAGAAGCACCAACAACTCCTCCACCTAAAGCATCAGCTAATTGTTGAGCTAATTCAATACCTTTTTCTACATCTTTACTAATTCCACGTCCAACAGCAACAATAATATCAGCTCCGATTAAGTCTACTAATTTGTTAGCAGCTTTTTCAATGCTTAATACTTCTGTTTTAATATCATCAGCACTTAATTCAAATTTAGGTTCAATAACAGTTACAGCATCAGCTTTAGCTTGATCAAATTCAGCTTTTTTCATAACTCCTGGACGAACTGTAGAAATTTGAGGACGGAAACGAGGACAAATAATTGTTGCCATCAAGTGTCCACCAAATGCAGGACGAGTCATTTTTAAGTTACGATCTTCCCAATCAAATGTTGTATTATCAACATCAATTGTACTTGATTCACGTAAATATTCTACATAACCTTTAGTATCAATATCTAAGTGAGTAGCATCAGCAGTTAAACCTGTGTGTAAGCGAGCAGCGATTCTTGGTGCTAAATCACGACCAATATTTGAAGCTCCAATTAATAATACTTCAGGTTTAAATTCATTTACCATATCGCAAAGTACTTTTGCGTATGCATCTGTTGTATAGTCTTTTAATAATGGGCTTTCGCAAACAACAACTTCATCAGCTCCATAACCAGCAATTTCATTTGCTAATCCTTTTACGTTGTCTCCTAATAATAAACCAACAACTTTGCATCCTAATTCTTTTGCTAATTTAGTAGCTTCAGAGACTAATTCAAAATCTGTGTTTTGTAATTCACCTTGACGTTGTTCACAGAACACCCATACATTTTTGTATTCGCTAAAATCTGCCATTTTAATTCTCCTTTTCATTAAATTAAATGTTTTTTAGCTAAGATAGAAGCCATTTGATTAGCAACGTCGTCTCCAGCTAACATTGTTCCAGCACCTTTTTGAGGAGGTGTGAAAGATTTAAATACATTTGTTGGTGATCCTTTTAAACCAATTGTATCAACTTCGATTAGTGGATCATCTTGTAAAGCAGGATAATCTAAAATTTCGATTTCTTTATCAAAACATTCGAAAATTCCTGAAACACTCATGTAACGAGGTTCATTTAATTCTTTAACGCAAGTGATTAAACATGGAGTTTGAACTTTAATTCTCATGAATCCATCTTCTAATAAACGTTTAACAATTAAAGAATTTCCTTCTTTTTCAATTTCTGCAGCATAAGTAACTTGTGGTAAGTGTAATTTTTCAGCAATTTGAGGTCCTACTTGAGCAGTGTCTCCATCGATTGCTTGACGACCACAGAAAATAACATCTTCTTCATCAATTCCAATTTTATTGATTCCAGCAGCGATGATTTGGCTTGTTGCAAATGTATCAGATCCACCAAATTCACGACCAGAAATTAATACAGCACGATCAGCTCCACGAGCTAAACATTCACGTAACATAGATTCTGCAGTTGGAGGTCCCATTGAAACAACAACAACTTCACATCCAGTTGTATCTTTTAATTTTAAAGCAGCTTCTAAGGCAGCTAAGTCATCAGGGTTAGTGATGGTAGCCATTGAAGCACGATCTAATTGCCCATTTTCTTTTACGGCAACTTTTCCTGAAGTATCAGGTACTTGTTTAACACAAACGATAGCTTTCATTCTTTGCCCCTCCTATTTCAATAAAGCACCAGAGATAACCATCATCTGTACTTCACTTGTTCCTTCGTAGATTTCAGTAATTTTTGCATCACGCATCATTCTTTCGATTGGGTAATCACGAGTATATCCATATCCACCGAATAATTGTAAGCAACGACGAGTAACATCGCTTGCAGTACGTGAAGCAATTAATTTAGCTTCTGCAGCTTCAACGCTATAACGAACTTTAGCTCCATCCATAGCTTCTTGTTTCTTCAATGCAGCAGCATATACTAAGTATTTAGCAGCATCGATACGAGCTTTCATTTCAGCTAATTCAAATTGTGTATTTTGGAATGCTGAAATTGAACGACCAAATTGTTTACGTTCTTTAACATAAGCAACAGTTTCATCTAATGCACCTTCAGCAATACCTAATGCTTGAGCAGCAATACCGATACGTCCACCGTCTAATGTTCCCATTGCTAATTGGAAACCTTTTCCTTTTTTACCTAATAAGTTTTCTTTAGGAACGATACAATCTTCCATAATTAATTCGCAAGTACTTGAACCGCGAATTCCCATTTTATCTTCTGGTTTACCAACTGAGAATCCTGGGAAGTTTCTTTCAACGATAAATGCTGAAATTTCTTTTTGAGTACGACCACGTTTATCAGTTACAGTACCAGTAACAGCGATAATAATAAATACATCAGCGTATCCAGCATTTGTGATGAAAATTTTTGATCCATTTAATAACCAGTGATCTCCACAATCAACTGCTGTAGTTTGTTGTCCTTGAGCATCAGTACCAGCACCTGGTTCAGTTAAACCAAAAGCACCTAACCATTCTCCTGAACATAATTTTGGTAAATATTTTGCTTTTTGTTCAGGTGTACCATGTTCATAAATTGGTGCAGCACATAAACTTGTGTGTGCAGATAAGATAACACCTGTTGTTCCACAAACTTTACTCATTTCTTCAACAGCCATTACATATGATAAAACATCAGCTCCTGCTCCACCATATTCTTTAGGGAAATAAACACCCATCATCCCTAATTTAGCCATTTTTTCAACTGTTTCTTTTGGGAAGTATTCCTCAGCATCAACTTTTTTTGCTAGAGGTTTTACTTCGTTTTGAGCAAATTCTTGATACATTTGTTGTACCAATTTTTGTTGCTTAGATAAAGTAAAATCCATAAATGAAGTTCTCCTTTCCTGATTATACGACTTCATCAGCTCATGTGAAATCTTTCACGATTCCACTCAAATATATTCTACTCAAATTTCTTTGTCTGTCAATTACATTGTGAAAGGATTGACAAGTTATTTTCATAATCATTTTCACAAATTTTTACTTGTGAAAAAATTATTTTAATCGTTGATTTTCGGATTTTGCTGTGATACTGTTATGAAGTAAGAATAATACGGAGGGATTATAAACATGACAAAAAAAGTCGTATTAGCTGGTGCTTGTCGTACTGCTATTGGTAAAATGGGTGGAGCTTTAAGCAACACACCTGCTCCAGAATTAGGAGCAATCGTAATTAAAGAAGCATTAAATCGTGCTGGTGTTAAACCAGAACAAGTTGATGAAGTATTAATGGGATGCGTTATCCAAGCTGCTCAAGGACAAAACGTTGCTCGTCAAGCTTCAATTAAAGCTGGTCTTCCAATTGAAGTTCCTGCTGTTACATTAAATGTTGTATGTGGTTCAGGTTTAAAATGTGTTAACGAAGCCGCTACAATGATTTTAGCTGATCAAGCTGACATTGTTGTTGCTGGTGGTATGGAAAACATGTCAATGGCTCCATATGCAATGACAAAAGCTCGTTACGGATACCGTATGAACAATGCTACTATCATCGATACAATGGTAAATGATGCATTAACTGACGCATTCAACCACTATCACATGATGATCACAGCTGAAAATGTTTGCGATAAATATGGAATTACACGTCAAGAATTAGATGAATTCTCAGCAAATTCTCAACAAAAATGTGAAGCTGCTGTTGCTGCTGGTAAATTCGATGATGAAATCGTACCAGTTCCAGTAAAAGTTAAAAAAGAAATCGTTGAATTCAAAAAAGATGAAGGACCTCGTCCTGGAACAACTGTTGAAACATTATCTAAATTAAAATGTTGTTCAGGAAAAGAAGGTGGATTAGTTACTGCTGGTAATGCATCTGGAATCAACGACGGAGCTGCTGCAATCGTTGTTATGTCTGAAGAAAAAGCTAAAGAATTAGGTGTTAAACCTATGGCTACTTGGGTTGCTGGTGCATTAGGTGGAGTTGAACCAGAAATCATGGGTGTTGGTCCAGTTGCTGCTTGTAAAAAAGTATTCGAACGTACTGGTTTAACAATTGAAGATATGGACTTAGTAGAAGCTAACGAAGCATTTGCTGCTCAATCAATCGCAGTTGCTCGTGATTTACACTTCGATATGAGTAAAGTTAATGTTAACGGTGGTGCCATTGCATTAGGTCACCCTGTTGGTGCTTCTGGATGTCGTATCTTAGTTACATTATTACATGAAATGGAAAAACGTGATGCAAAACGTGGTTTAGCTACATTATGTATCGGTGGAGGAATGGGTTGCGCTACAATCGTTGAACGTGACTAATTAACTCAATCAATTTGGGTAACCAAAGTTAACCGGGGTTTTTCCAAAGTTAAGTGGGGTCAACACCGGG
>NZ_JBJEEX010000100.1:0-6468 GCF_051873495.1 Floccifex sp. | reverse complement strand
ATAAAAAATTATAAAATATGGCCTTATTTTTATAATTTTAGAAAAAAAACTTAAGGTTTAAGATTAAAAAAGGAAAAGACCCAAAAAGGCCTTTCCCCATTTATTTACGTTTATTTTTACGACTTAATTTTACACTTGTAATAATGCCAAGACTAGAAACACCCATTAATGAAGTCCATAAATTCACATCAAATCCAAATGCAGTTGGAACATCTTTTTTAGTTTCTTTTTTTGTTGTCTTTGGTTTATCTTTTGTGTAATATACATTTATTTCAATATCTTGATCAAGACTTCCTACAAACGCATAATCCATATCCACATATGTATACCCTTTAATTGCAAGTTTTCCTTGTTTCGTTACATCATATGGACCAGATTCAACATCGTTTAACACAAAATCATCGTGAACAACTTTATTAGTATCTTTTTCTAGATAATGAATTGTGATTGTATGAAGTCCGTGCGCAGCTTTCAAAGCCAATTGACCTTCATATTCCCCAGAAGGCATATTCACAACATAGTAATTCTCACCCTCTGTTTTATGGGCTTTCCAACGATAAGAAGTACCATCATTTCCTTTTATACCATCTTCAAACCAACCTGTAATTTTATGAGAACAATCAGGGTCACCATCTAACATCCAATTTGTACCTGTAGTACCAAAAGATACTTTACCTGTACTATAGATATCATCTCCTGCTACACTGGCATGGTTATTATATAACTGTACATTGGAACTAATAGAAGCTGTTCCATTAATATTAATACCACCACCTAGTCCAAGCATAGTGGCTGTATTTCTTATAATATTGACACTTGCGGAATCTGCGATTGTTAATGTACCCGATTTTTGATAGATACCAGATCCCAAGTTATCGGTAATATTCAATGTACAATTTTGAATAGTAGAAGGACCATTGATATATAAAGCCCCTGGAATTGTCCATTTACTACTTAATGAACAACGATTTCCGGTAATCTCAACTTGAGATCCACCATCAATTAATAAATTATTGGAAACATGAATTCCATTGGCTCCGTTTTCCCTGGCAACTACACTTGATGCTACAACACTTAAATTAGAAGCCGATAATCCATGCGCTGCATTGGCTGTAAAGTTCACAAAGGAATTATTTTTAATATCAAAATTAGATCCATTTGAACCATTTCCACGACTATTCACTACATTGACAGTTGAATGATTAATAGAAGCATAGAACGTTCCTGTAAAACCAGAGCGGTTATTATCGGATAGATATGTGGAATTGACCATATTGACATTATATCCACCATCTCCTCCATCCCATTCCAAAGCATCTTGTTGGTAATTGATAATTTCTAAATAAGAATTATTTAAATTCAACTTATTGTTGCTGCAAAAATAAATCGCATGAACATTATTATTTTGTCCGTTCATATATAACGATGAATTATTTAATGTCATAGAAGCATCTTTACTAGCACAAATACTCATCCAATTCCATTCAGCCGTATATGGCGTAGAAGTAATCCCATTCATTGAAACAATCGTATTATTAATCGTTAAGTTTGAAGACCATAACGCAATTCCATATTGCGTAAAAGATAGCGTATGATTGTTTCCATCAATGATAACATCATGATTCAAGTTTATCCCCGCTGTCGTCACGTCTTGTAACAAGGTTATTGTATCCCCTGCTTCTGAATCATTCAAAGCTTCATCAAACGATGCATAAAGAGTATCTCCAATTTGTGCCACTCCTTGTTGCACTGGATCATTCAACAATTCTGGTTGTGAATCCATTGTGTAAAGAACATCGCCATCAAGTTGTTCAGACGGAACATTACTTTATTCTTCTACGACTGGTTCCATTGAATCGGTTTCAATGTCTTGTGCATAAACCATCATATTGGCTGCACTCAAAACAAAATAAGCACTAGCAGGATATGCTAATGCTTTAAACAAATTATTTTTTTCTTTCATAGCACGTACCCTCTCTGTGTGTTTTCTATATTTGCATTATAACCTATATTTACCAACTTTTGTCAATATCAACAATAAATAAAAAATCATCTTTTTTTAAATTATTTTTACATTCTCCTAAGTCATGACAAAAGAATTAATTGATGAACGCTTTGATTCAGCATATATAAAAACCTTACGAAAATATGGTATTATGGACATAGATGAACAGGAGGTAAGCAAGATGTGTAATTACCATGAATTTGTCTTAGAAAAAGGAATTAGTCAAGGAATTGATATTGGACGAAATGAAGAGCGTAAAAAATATATGAATCAAAAAGTTGATACCATTCGCTTGATTATGAATGAATATCACAAAACTTTTGAAGATACCTACTCTTTTCTGAATTACGATGAAAGTGAACGAGAACAATATCGTAAATTAATTTTTAACTAATATAAAAAAGCCATAGTATTTGATTATGACAAACACTATGGTTTTTTGTTTGTGTATTAAGCGTGTGCTTCAATTTTGGCAATGATGCTTCCTGCTGGCATATATCCCGAAAAAGCATCTACTTGTTTTCCATCTTTGAATAAAATCATAGTTGGAACTGCCATAACACCAAAACGACTAGCTAAATCACTTGATGCATCAACATCCACTTTTACAATTGTTACTTTATCTTTTAGTTTTTCTTGAACGTCTTCTAAAACTGGTGCCAACATTTTACATGGACCACACCAAGTCGCAAAGAAATCTACTAAAACTAATTTTTCATTCATTAATTCATTAAATTCTTCTGTATTTACTACTTTCATATGTTTGTCCTCCTACTACTAATATATTATACGAAATCCTTTGTTTCATCTACTAAATTGCCCAAAACAATGTCATCAATTACTTTTCCAATGCCATTGTCATTATTCGAATCTGTAATGATATCCGCAATTTGTTTCACTTCTGGTAAGGCATTACCCATCGCAACACCAATACCAGCTTCTTGAAGCATTTTTATATCGTTTTGAGCATCTCCAAAGGCCATTACATTTTCCATAGTATAGCCATTTAATTCACATATCTTCTTTAATGAATGTGCTTTATTTACTCCTTTAGGCATAATTTCCATCCAATAATCCGATACCAACATACATTCACAATCATTTAAATCATTTTGAATGTCTTTTAAATGAATGGAAAAGAAATCAGGATTATGAAAGAATACGATTTTATTGATTGGAAAATCAAATTCATAGTTTTTAAAAGGAATTCGATGATAATTAAACTTTGTTCCCTTAACCATGGATCCTTTCTTATTTCTTCTTTTCATCCATCTTTTAATTTCTCTAATATAATTAGACAACGATCCATAAAAATACGCATCATTATCACATGTAAAACGAGCTAGACAATGATATTTTTTAGCGACTTGTTCGATTTTAAAACAATCTTCTTTATTAAAGACACTATCATGATAAGTTTTCTTTGATTGAAAACTATAAATCTGTTGTCCATTAATCATTGATAAATAATGATTTCCACTTTCTAAGTTCAATTTCTTATAAATAAACTCACAACCCTTTAAGTTTCGACCCGTACAAATTACGATTTGAATTCCTTGTTTCATCGCAAGTTGAATCGAATGAAGAGTGCGATCATCTATTTTTTTATCATCATTTGTCAATGTACCATCTACATCAAAAGCTAAACATTTAATTTCCATGAAACTAGTATACGACATTTTATGTTGATTGAGTATTGACAAATACTACATTAATCATTAAAATTTTAAAAGTCTATGGGGGAGTAGCAACCACCAAAGTGGAACATGCCAACATACCGGTAAAAACCTGGCATAGTTTTAAAATGCGAGACTCATGTATTGTTTTTTTACTATGCATGAGACGATAATTGATATTTAGCTCAAGTATAGTAAAACTTGAGCTTTTTTATTAGGAGATGAATTATGACTTTTATTATTAATGCGATTTTATTGGGTGTAGGATTGGCAATGGATGCTTTTTCAGTTTCAATGGCCAATGGACTACACGAAGTAAAAATGAAAGCGAAAAAAGTATTGTCAATTGCCTTTACTTTTGGTTTCTTTCAATTTTTAATGCCTATGATTGGATGGATTTGTGTTCATACCATCGTAGAAGTTTTCCAACAATTTGAAAAAATTATTCCATGGATTGCCCTTCTTTTATTATGTTACATTGGAATTAACTTATTAAAAGAAGGATTCTCAAACGAAGAAGAAAAAGAAGAAGAAAACCTTGTTGATTTCAAATCCCTTTTAATTCAAGGAGTTGCCACTTCTATTGATGCTCTATCCGTAGGATTTACCATTGCCAACTATAATTTTATGAACGCTTTTATTTGTTCATTAATTATTGGAATCGTGACATTTATTATTAGTTTTGTCGGTGTTCACATCGGTAAAAAAGCTGGTATGAAACTAGCTGGTAAAGCCTCTATTTTAGGTGGAATTATCTTAATCGGAATTGGAATTGAAATCTTTGTGACAGGTGTATTTTAGGAGGAAGCTATGAATATTTTTACAGCCGCTTTATTATTAATTCTTGGATTTGTACTACTAATTAAAGGAGCCGATTTCTTCGTAGACGGAGCAAGTTCCGTTGCCAAGAAATTACGCGTTCCATCTATTATTATCGGATTTACTATTGTTGCCATGGGAACAAGTCTTCCTGAATGTGCTGTTAGTGTTACTGCTTCTCTAGCTAACAATAATGCTTTAGCCATCAGTAACGTTGTAGGAAGTAATATCTTTAATTTAATGGTTGTTTGTGGATGCGCTAGTTTATTTGCTCCTTTAGCCATTAGTAAAAGTACCCTAAAAAAAGAATTCCCATTCTCTGTTTTATGTGCTTTGTTGTTATTGTTGTTTGGATATACAGGTGCTAGTTTATCAAGAATGGAAGGAATTGTTTTCTTAGTTATTTTTGCGGCTTATATTTTATGGATGATTTATAGTGCCTTAAAATCAAGACAAGAAAATGAAGAAGAAATTGAATCTTTACCAACTTGGAAATGTATTTTATTCATTGTAGGAGGAGCCATTGCCATTAAATACGGTGGTGACTTTGTTGTTGATGGAGCTAGTTTTATTGCCACAAAAATGGGATTATCACAAAATCTTATTGGACTAACAATTGTTGCTTTAGGAACAAGTTTACCAGAATTAGTAACTTCAGTTGTAGCTGCAAGAAAAGATGAAGTCGATATGGCACTAGGAAATGCGATTGGATCAAATATCTTTAATATTTTATTGGTACTAGGAGTTGCCGGAGCTATTAGTCCTGTTGCCTTCATTATGGAAAATATGATTGATATCATTTTATTAATGATTATGTGTATCATTGTTTGGATAATGGCTTGGACAAAACAATCTATCAATAAAAAAGAAGGATTGTTTATGATCCTAATTTATGTTGTTTATTTAGTATATATTTGCATGAGATAAGTATAATAAAAATCCATGGTATTTTAAATGATTACCATGGATTTTTTATATTATTATGAAACACTTATTTCTTATAACCATTAATATATTTTCTCATAAAAAAATACAATATCGCTCTAACAACCAAATACACAAAAGGAACAAAGTGAACCCAACGTGGTCTATCAGATCTAAAACACAGAGGCACTAATATAACTGTAACAAGGATTATATCAACAATACAGATAATCCCATATTTTTTTAAATCAGAATCCATATAATCTACCCTTTCTTTAAAACTCTAAAAGGAAAATCAACTTTCCCTCTTAATATATTTCACAATTACTTTATGTAGTAATAGTGATCTAACACATACATATATATAAGGAATAATCGTAACCAAAAAATATCTATTATCAAAACAAAGATACGATAATATAATAACGGCAATCACCAAATCAATAAAATAGAACATCTTAAAATCAAAAGAATTAGAATCCATATTATTTACCTACACTTCCTATATTCCCTATAAACGATATATAAAACAAAGCATTTATACTAATCACTTAAAAGGGAAATCAACTTTCTCTTTTAATATATTTCACAATTACTTTATCGAACAACACTAGCCTTAAAGGAAAATATATATATAAGGAATAATTTTAATCAAAAAAGATTTATTACCAAAACATAAATATGACAACGTAGCATTAATAATAGCAAAATCAATAAAATAGAGAAGCTTAAAGTTAAAATAATTAGAATCCATATTATTTACTTAACTCCTTTCTATCTGATTGTTTTAAGTAATTACTTATAATTATAATATAAACTATTTATATATAATAACAAGTCTTGTGCAATACCTAATTGTTTAGTACAATATAAAAGTAGGATTGTATATAGCCACTATTTATCATGACATAATCAGGAATATTCTTGATTATTTTTTAGCACATTTTTTAGCACTTAACTATTGACAGTGCTAACTATAGTGTTATAATAATAAATATCCACCAGCCTAGCTGGTGGTTTTTCAGTTTCGGGCATAGCCCTGCT
>NZ_JBJEEX010000099.1:0-6468 GCF_051873495.1 Floccifex sp. | reverse complement strand
TATATTTTCAAACTTTTTCATAAATTCTATTGATTTTTATATAGTTAGCTTTCTTTTATATATGTGTTTTAAATTTTAACTTATTTTATTGAAAATTTGCTGCTTTCCAAGCATCTGCTGCTGAAGTGAATCCATCAGCTTGTACAGCATAAGCAGTTACAGTAATATTAGCATCTTTAGCATCTTTGTAAGCTGCTGCATCTGCTGTTCCACTGATTTTGAAGTTTTCAAATACAACTACATTTTCACCTGCTTGATTTGTAGTAGCACGTGCATAAATATTTGTTGTACCATCTACTAATGTCCAACCATTCGCAGCCATTTGATCTGCAATAGTGTTTGAAGAATCTTCAATAGCTGAAATTCCGTTTTCAACTTTTACGAATAGCCAACAAGCTTCGCTTCCTGTTGTTACATGAACAATTGGATCTTTAGTATAAGTATGTCCTGGTAACAAATGATATTCATTTGCTTTGACACGTTCAGCTCCTGCAATTACTGTTCCATCAGTGTTTACATCTGCTTCATCTAATGTAATAGCTACATTACCAACTGTGAATGTGTTAGTTACTGTATCTTGGCTTGTTAAGTATGCAACAGTTCCTACGATTGTTACAGCTACAAGTGCAAAGGCACAGCATAGTGTTAATAAAACTTTTTTTGATTTTGCCTTCATCTTTTTTCCCTCTTTTCTTTGTGTGGCATTTTTTATGGGTAAACCTTATTTGGTTTTATCCCCTTTGGTTTTTTTCTTTGTTTCATCTTCATCGTCTTCTAGTAGATCTGGTAGGAAAATAAAGATAAAACAAATGGCTACAACAGCTATGGCAATATACATTCCAGGGGGATGTTGTATAAAGTTAGCTAAGAATCCTAACATTGGAATGGTAAATACGGGGCTTCCTACTATATTTTTATAGTGAACAAGTCCTCCATCCACGTTTTCATTGGCATCTCCTTTGGTTCTGAATCGCAATACGCTTGGATCTTCATCATCTGGCACGACTTCTACGATTCGATGGGTAGCCATGGTGTCTTCATCAATCATAAAAGTAATGACATCGCCTGGTTCTAATTCGGTGTAGTCAACATCTTTGACATAGATTAGACTTCCTACATGGTATGTTGGTTCCATTGATCCCGACAAAACCGATAAAGGAGTAAGTCCTATGAGTCTTACACCGGCTAGAAGAATTGCTAAGATGATTAAACATACAATCAGTATTGTGGAGAGTATATTCCATATTTTCAAAATACTTTTCTTCATTTTATATTTTATTTAAGTGTTTTCTCCTTTCTTTTATCCTTTAAAAAAAAGGATTGTACTAAAAATGTTTTGATACACTATAACTTTAGTACAATTTTAAAATGTTTTCAATATGGATGTTAAAAATGACAAAAACGTTGTATAAAAATGACAATACTTTATACTTGGTCACAATCAATTCTTTCAATAGTTTGTATTTTATTGTTCTCAATATTGATAACACAATAACTCGAAGGTTTTCGTGTCCAATCTTTATTGATTTCTCTAACTTTTAAAGGATTACATGAACCAGGATTTATCGAATATTTTCCATTTTCTTGTTCGTTTTTAAAGACATGGGTATGTCCTTGTAGTAAACAATCTGCTTTCCAGGCATTTAAATAAAGAAAATCATCTTCATATAAATGATGTCCATGACAAGCAATGAAATGAATTCCTTCATACGTAAATACCATTTCTTCAGGTGTTGCTTCATTTGTTGATTTGTATTCAATAATAATGTCTTTATAATTTTTTGGTTTAATGTGATAGTTAAAATCACAGTTTCCTAATACATACATAAAATCATTTGTATATTCTTCCATGTCACTTTTAGTAAACTGACTATCTCCTAAATAAATTTTAGGAGAGTTAGGATATTTTTTCTTTAAAAAATCAAAGACTTCTTTTCGTCCATGGGCATCACTAAATACAATTAATTGTTTCATAGTTTATATATCACTAATGTTAAGTCATCCGCATTATCTAATTTTGATAAAATGGATTCCACATTATTAGGATCCTTTCTTATTCTATGTACGATTTCTTTTTTATTCTTAAACTTAGTCAATCCATCACTCGCTAATACAAATAAATCTTTTTGTGTTAATCCATTATTAAATGAATCCATTTCAAGGTTATCTTTTATTTTCGCAGGTATCTCACAAATCGATTCTGTTACATAATCCGATCCATAATCATTTTTCTTTAATAAATTTACGGTATGAAATAAAGAAACCTTCATAATTTCTCCATCACCAATTCTTAAAATAAACAACTTATTTTCTTGTTTAAAATAAACCGCACCTAATAAAGTCGAGCCATAGGCAATTTCAATAGGAATCTTTTTATCAATATAGTTTTGTGCATATTCTCTAGTTCTTGCCCATTCATAAGACGAAACAATATTCTGATTATGAAATTCATCGACTTTTTCTAACCATAAAGGCTGAATTTCACTTTCTTTTTGTTTCAATTCATCTGGATTACTCGTACAATCTTGATAAACATCAATAAAAGAATCAACGGCAAGTCTTGCTCCAATGTCAGAACGAAAATGAAGATAATGACCATGTCCATCCGCAACAGCCATAATCACTTTATCATCTAATTCTAAATATCCACACGCATCTTGGTTTGAACCATGATAGCCTTGTTTTGTATATTGTGAAATCATATATTTATGATAACAGATTATTGAATTGAAATCACTTTATAATCCTTATCTTCTACTACTTTCTTTAATACCTCATTATTTACTTCATTTTCCATTGTCACAATAGCTTGTCCTGTTTTAAATGAAACTTCTACTTGAGTAACTCCTGTAACCGATTCAAGTGCTTTTTTTACACTGTTTTCACAATGAGGACACATCATTCCTCCAATTTTTAATGTTTTAATCATCGTTTTATTCTCCTTTTCAAATCCTACTTTTTTATAATTTAATCTTAAGGCATTACTTACTACACAAAAACTAGATACACTCATCATAGCTGCAGCAATCATTGGATTTAATCGTATACTAAATAAACCTGCTGCTAGTGGGATTCCTAATATATTGTAGAAAAATGCCCAAAATAAGTTTTCATATATATTTATTAGTGTATAACGAGACAATTGAATGGCAGTACATACGTCTAATAATTTAGATCGTACACAAATGACATCGGCAGCATCCATAGCTATATCAACACCTTGTCCCATGGCCATTCCAATATCAGCTTGGCTAAGCGATACAGCATCATTAATTCCATCTCCTACCATTAATACGTTTCCTTCTTTTTGAAGTTCTTGTACAATATTCGCTTTTTGATCTGGAAGTAATTGATAATATACTTTATCTATATTGACTTGTTTCGCTATGGCTTTGGCACATAATTCATTGTCTCCTGTCAACATCACAACTTTACATTTCATTTTATGAAGTTGTTCAATAGCTTCTAATGCATCTTCTTTAATTTCATCTTCGATTCCAATCACTCCAACACATTGTTCATCACAACACACTACCACCGGAGTCATTCCTAACTTTGAAATATCATTAAAATCATCAATGCGAATGAATTGTTGTATAAACGAAACACTACCAATTAATACGTTGTGATGATCAATGATTCCCTTAATGCCATTTCCTGTTAAAGATTCAAAATCAGATACTTCTAATAATTCCACTTGTTGTTCTTTACCCTTTTGAACAATGGCCTTGGCAAGAGGATGTTCACTTAATGCTTCTAAACTCGATGCATAGGATAACACTTGTTCGTTTGTGTAATTATTAAATGATTGAATCATACGAACAACTGGTTGTCCTTTCGTAATGGTTCCTGTTTTATCTAAGGCAATGATATTAGTTTTACCGGTTTGTTCTAAAGCAGTGGAATTTTTAAATAAAATATTATGTTTTGCCCCTACTCCATTTCCAACCATAATTGCCACGGGAGTTGCTAGTCCTAGTGAACATGGACAACTGATTACTAATACACTAATCGCTCTTTCTAAAGAATAGCCTACATCTTTTGTGTTCATCATCCATCCAATAAAGGTAATGATGGCAATGGTAATCACACAGGGTACAAAGATAGCCGATACTTTATCGGCAATACGTGCAATCGGTGCTTTGGAACTACTGGCTTCTTGTACCATTTGAATGATTTGACTTAAAGTTGTGTCTTCACCTACTTTAGTTGCTTGACATTGAATAAAACCAGCTTGATTGATTGTAGCCGCATAGACTTTATCGTCTTTTTGTTTATCAACGGGAATGCTTTCTCCAGTTAAAGAGGATTCATCAATACTACTGGTTCCTGATAAAACGATGCCATCCACGGGTACTTGATATCCTGGTTTTAAAATAAAGGTATCTCCGACTTGAATTTGTTCAATATCCACTTCAACTTCTTTATTATTGATTAGTTTTAAAGCAGTTTTGGGTTTTAAATTCATTAAAGCTTGAATTGCTGTCGTTGTCTTACCCTTAGATTTTTCTTCTAATAGTTTTCCTACACTAATAAGTACAAGAATCATAGCTGCACTTTCAAAATATAAATCATGAGACAATACCATAGCTTCTTGTATATCGACCAAAGGCATTTTTAATACTAAATAGGTACTATATATATAACTTGATAAAGATCCAAGGGATACCAATGTATCCATATTCATGGATTTATGAATTACTCCTTTAAAGCCATTAATAAAGAAACGTTGATGAATAATCATTACAATACTAGCCAACAACATTTCCACAATGGAACGTGAAATAGGGTTATGTAAGAAATAAGGTAAAGGCCAATTCCACATTTTGTGTCCCATCGATATATACATCAACAAGATTAAAACAACAATTGAACAAATCAATCGAATAGTCATAGAATGATCTTGTGTTTTTCTTTCTTTTTTTTGTCCCTGAACACTGGCTTGATATCCCGCTTTTTCTACTGCCTTAATGACTTCTTGAGACGATACCGTTCCTTCTACAACCATTGAATTTGTCAATAAAGAAACACTACAAGAAGTGACTCCATCCAAACTATTCACTGCCTTTTCCACGTGACTTTGACAAGCCGCACAGCTCATCCCTTTCACATCGTATTTCATTATTTTAGCCTCTTCATTAAAGCTATAACTTCATCCATATTGGTTTTATCATTCTTTACATCATCCACTACACAAGTTTCTAAGTGTTCTTGTAGAATAATGTATCCTAAATTTTCAAGTGCTGTTTCAATGGCCGATATTTGAATAAGTACATCTCCACAATAACGATTCTCATCAATCATTTTTTCGACTCCGTTTATTTGACCAGCAATGCGATGTAATCTATTTTTAAGATTCTTTACATCTCTTCTTGGTTCTTTTTTACATTTACATTCCATATGTTTACCTCCAAAACAATAATATACCCCATAAGGGTATAAAGTAAAGTAAAAAGCTTCAAAAAATGTAAAAAGGTGACTGATAGGGTGACTGATAAGGTAACAGAAAAGGTTACAGAAAAAGAGGATCGTTGAAATCCTCTTTTTTATTGATAATGGTCTTTTTCTTTTATAATTTGTTTTAAACGATAATTTTTATCTAAATAATTTTCATCTAAATGATTCATTTCTAATAAACTATGAATACACCATTCAGGGTCTTGGGTATGAAATGAATAATAAACATTATTCATTTGTTTATAGTGAAAGACACTCATGACAAAGTGCGTTGATTCTTCTCTAGTATAGGCAATGTATCTATACATATATCCAATCCAATATAAAGAAGCTCTCGAAAACTTTTCTGTTCCATAATTGCTTTGTCCAAATTGTTCCACAATACTATTGATTCCTTCATCTACATCCAATGACAAAGAAAAACTTTGATTTCTATCTAAAATTTCAAGTAAATCCGAATGAAGAAAACGTCTCATAAAAACAGCTGTCGAACAATTTAAATCATAAGACTTTTCAAATATTTTTCCTTGATAATCCGCAAGCAATAATCCATTATGATCAAATTCTTTCATTTTAGTATTTCCTCTATATATAAACCATTTCTAAATTCTCTTTTAGCTAATTTTAACTTTGTATCAATTTCATAGCTTCTTTCTTTCAATGTCTCTATACATTGATCTCGTTCTGGATTTGATAGATAATAACGTTCTACAGGTATCAAGTTACTTAATGCTTTTTCTGTTCGAAAAACATATTGACACCCTAACTTAGAAGCAGACAATGAGTGAAGCGCAACATCGGCATTAATTTCTCCATCTGTAAACTGAGACATAATGTAAAACATTTTATTGTCCGCAATGGGAGCAATAACAACATCACTTTCTTCTATTTCTTTAATAATTTTGCATATTCTGGAATTGTTTTCATATTCCTTTAATTGTCCTCGATAAAAACAAATAGCTAACATCCATTCCATATCACACTGAAATTTTTTAATTTTTAAATTATCTA
>NZ_JBJEEX010000098.1:0-6579 GCF_051873495.1 Floccifex sp. | reverse complement strand
GTACAAAAGCTAAAAGTCTATTGAAAATCTTAAATGAATATCATAAAACCGTTATCGTTGACATTTCTAAAAGAGGAATAGAAGCACTCGGGTATAAGGATATTTATTCACTATTAAAAGAAAATAAAATTGATATTCTACGATTAGATTTTGGTTTTAGTGAAGAAGAAATAGTAGAGATTTCTAATTATGTCACAATTGGTGTAAACGCATCAACAAGTGACTATCATGTTGCTAAGAAAATAAAAGAAAAAGGAAATAAAGTCGTTGCGATTCATAATTTCTATCCACGACTAGAAACAGGATTAGACGAATCATTCTTTATGGCACGAAACGAAGAACTCAAACAAATGGATGTACCTGTTATGGCCTTTATTCAAGGGGATAAAGACTATCGAGGTCCATTATTTGAAGGACTTCCTACCTTAGAATCGCAACGCAATATGAAACCATATGTAGCCTATCTACAAATGAAATATTTATATGGAATTGAAAATGTATTAGTCGGAGACAATGGCATTAGTGATGAACAACTTCAATTGATTAAACAAGATACAATCAATATTCCTTGTCACTTACATGAACCATATACTCATTTCTACAACCAAGTATTTGAAATACGAGAAGATTCTCCTCATAATTTAATGAGACTGACAAGTACACGTAGTAAAGACATTAAACCAGCGTATGTAGAACAACGCCAAAGAGGAGACATCACAATTGATAATGAAAACTATTTAAGATATTGTGGGGAAATTCAAATTACTAAAATTGATCGTAACAAAGATGATCGAATTAATATTATGGGAACTATTGATAAAGATTATTTAGGTTTATTAGAAATTCTTAGTGGTAAAATGAAAATTAAATTTGTACAATGTAGTTAAGGAGCACATTATGAAAAACGCTTTACTACGACTACGAGAATACCAAGAAACATTAACGCCTACAGAGAAACAAATAGCGGACTACATTATTGATAATGCCCGAGCTGCTTCTTCTTTGACAATTCGTGAATTGGCAGAAGAAGTTTATTCATCTCCAAGTACAATTGTTCGTTTGTGTAAAAAGATAGGATTTGAAGGATTCAATGACTTTCAAAAGGCATTGTTGTATGACATTGCTTCTTTAAGCGAAGACGATATGAAAGTATCTTCTTTTGATATTAAAGCCAATGAAGATACTCCATCTATCATCAATAAAATCACATACAATAATATTCGTATATTAGAAGAATCCATTAAACTATTAGACGAAGAAACCATTTCTGCGTGTGTTGATTTATTAGAAAAAGCCAATCGTGTATTATTAT
Source organism: Floccifex sp. (assembly GCF_051873495.1). NCBI lineage: Bacteria > Bacillati > Bacillota > Erysipelotrichia > Erysipelotrichales > Erysipelotrichaceae > Floccifex > Floccifex sp. Next base: position 5,267 of record NZ_JBJEEX010000098.1, on the reverse strand, counting down.
TTGGAATTGGATCTTCTTACTATGTATCAAGAGACCTTTATTTAAAACTATTACGATTAAATATATCCGCTGTTTCTAATGAAGACTTTCATTCACAATTACTAGCGGCTATTAATTCCAATGAACAAGATGTAGCCATTGTTTTTTCGTATTCTGGACAAACCAAGGAAATGATTGATTGTATTGAAACATTAAAAGAAAACAAGACACCTGTCATTGCCTTTACGCGTTATACGCCTAGTACTATAGCTGAAATGGCTGACTACAATTTATATGTAGCTAGTACCGAACCTATTTTAAGAAAAGGAGCTATGACAAGTCGTATTGCGTTTTTAAATGTGATTGATATTTTATATACAATTTATTTAACACGTCACTATGATGAAACTATGAAGAAAATCTTAAAAACACATATATATAAAGATTCTGAAAAGTAAACAAGAATTTGGGGTTCTTGTTTATTTTTTATTATATGTGACAGTGATAATGTCAATTAAAAAAGTATAGTATCAGTGAAAGGAGAAACAATAAATTTTGTATTGAATTACAAAAAAATTGTAATTAATGATATTATCTAATAGAAGAGGAAACAAAGTATGATTATAAATAACCAAGAATTTATCTTAAAAGGAATACTAGAAGACGGATATAGAATGATTTCCTGTCAACTAAATGATTCACTAGAACAATTAAACCAATGGATTACAGACAACCTTGTCTATGAACCAACTTTTTTAAAACTTGAGGTTTTTCAAAAAATTGATGACCAATTAATAAAATGTATTACACACACATATCGTGATACCATTCAACCTATTTCAAATCATGAATTTGCTAAAATTAAATATGAATTAGTTTGTTTAGACCAAGGATGCAAGACCATTTCAAAACCAAAACGAACATTAGACGATGTTGTATATGTTTGTCCTATTTGTTTTAAAGAACACTGTGATTGTCATCCATCTAAATTAATTCAATTAGATAAAAACATGGCACCTATTATCGCTTTACTAAATGAAAAAGGATATCAAACAACATCAAGTAGCCAAGGACATGGACACTATATTTATATTGAATTTAAAGAATACTATGACTTTAAACACTTAAAAGATACTTTTAATTATTCAGAAAATACTTTATGGATGGAAACAAACAATATCCAGGAACAATTAAAAGAATTATATGACTGGGCTAAGGAGGAAACAAAATGATCGTTAATGGAGAATATATATTATTGAATTTAAAAGTAATGGATATGGATCGTTTTGAATGTTTATATGATTTAGATTTTCCATCATTTGAAGACTACAATATCTATATGAATACACATTCATTCTCAATTAATGAAAACTGTGCCCTAGAATTTAGTGCCTATGTAGAAGAAGGTGAAAACATATTTAGTAAATACCTAGATGATACCAAACCATTGTCTTCTTCTTTCCAAAAACAAGTATTAAAGTTTTTGAATGCGGTGATTGAACCAGAAATATTCAATGACACAGAATATGATGAAGTCATTCAATATGAATCCGATGGAATATATGTTTGTCCTACTTGTTTCAAACCAGTAGAACAATGCACATGTGAAAACTTACCTGATCAATTAATTCGTTTGGATTCGGTATTCTACCAAGCACTTCAAAACTTATTAGAAAAAGACTATGAAGTCATTCGTTTTAATCAAAGTAATCCGGAACAAGAAATTAAAGACAACATTGAAATTGAATTTGCGGATGAATATGATTTTGATATTAAATCATTAAAAAACGTAGATTACGAAGATGGTGTTTTAATTTTCTATGTCAAAGGAAATACAATGGAAAAGAGAATGAAATCTAAACAGAATCAACTTCGACAATTATTAAACTTTACTAGTCAACTATAAAAAAATGTATTCGTAAAATAGTAGTCGTGCATCAGAAGATGCACGACCTTTTGAATACAAGAAAGATAATCGTTGTTGATTATTATAAAATCATTGTCTGCTAATTGTTATTTTTCTCTGTATTTTTCATAAGCTTCATCAATATACTTTGATAAACCTTGATAATATTCTTCATTGTATTCTACAAACAAGTAGGCTTCATTTTGATATTCTTCACAATAATATTTCTATTCACCCAATGTTTCTAAAGCATATTGATCTACATAAAATGGATAACCTTGTCCATCAAATTTATAGAAAGAATTAGAAAAGTCTTGTCCAATATCATTAAGATGTTGACTTCTGATTTTCCCATTAAAGTATTTATTATCAACAAGTAATTTTCTATAATCTTTTGTTTCTTTAATACCAGGTACTTCTTGTAATAAATAGTCACTTAAAAGATTATGTTCATTGCACCATCTTAAATATACAGCCATATGATTGAATGCTGCATATTCTTCGATAGGTAATTTTAATTCCCTGATCTTTTGTAAATGATCAAATCCATTATCATATGTCTTTCCTAAGTATGTTCCTTTGACTTTTTCTTTTGTTGTATAGTCTTCAGCACAATTCATCGCAAGATAAATAATCTCTTGTTGACTAAGTCTCACAATAACATGATCATGATCATATTGATCAATGATAGTTACATTTTTGATGAAATCTTTATAAGGAATAGCGTTGTTATCTGGAATCATAACATACCACGAATCTACTTCTATATTATTAAAAGGAACATGTGCTTTTTCAGGAACTACTGTATCAATATTCTCACCTACAAAATAGATTCCAAAAATTGTTTGATCATTTCTTTGATATAACTTAGGATTTGCATAGAACACATCTAATTGTTGTTTCTGATTCAGCATCCGTTCAAAGTTATCATAAGAACCATTCATTTCATCGAATTCCTTTTGACCTAAAGAAATAGGATTTAATGCACCAAAGATATAAAATTGTTCACTTTCCTTATTTCTGACTTTATTTTCAATATCTTGCAAAGCACGGATACTTGTTTGTTTATCTGATTCTATAAAATCATGACTATGTTTTAAAGATATGATTTCATCGTCCCTAACAAATTCATTAACATGAATATGCTTGCAAATAGAAAATATTAAATCATAAAACAAATGAATTTCACTTTCTGTTGTTGGAAGAGACATTCGCAATAATAATACATTGCTTTCAATGGATGCTTCTATTCCTCTGCTGATACAATTAGGATCAAATAAAATTGTATAGGATCCAATTTGTCCTTCTTCTAATGTATAGTTATTATCTGAAACACCATAACACAAATCTTTTAATGCAGCTATTTCATTGATTTCAATTTTCTTTCCATTTAATTTAATTTCAACATTTACAGCCATTCTTACTCCCTCTTCTTTTACATATAATACCATACTAAAGCTAAAAACTAATATAAAACACAGTTACCATTACTACAGTGCTTTATCTATTTTGTGTCCAATTGTTCTAGTTTATGACACCGATAGTGTCAATTAAAAAGATAGAATAACACTAGGAGGAACAAATTATGTTGATAGATGGAAATGAATTTGTATTTCAAATAACAATTAAACAAGGAAGTAAAACAATATGTGAAAATAAGATATTAGATTCCTTTGAAAGCTATGACGAATATATGGAACAATTAAAAGAAGGAAATTATTCTAGAATGTTAATGAGTAGTGAACTATGTCAGGTTATTAATGGAAAATTATATGGAAGAGCTATTTTAATGTTGAAACCAGCTATTCCTATTGATCAGTATGAAAAAAATAAAATACGATTGACAGCTTGGCAAATGGCAATTGATCCTTCTCAAATAAAAGAACACGTTAAACACCCAGAACGATATGAATATGTTTGTGAAAACTGTTTTAATTTATTAGAAAATTGTACATGTCAATCTTATCCTGAACATGTGATTCGTATGGATAAGAATATGGTTGGGATTATTCAAAAATGTAACGAAAAAGGATATAAAACATGTTTTTGTTGTGAAGGACACCCTGAAGATCGATTAAATGATTCGATTTATATTTCTTTTAAGAAACGTTATCCATTTAAACATTTACCACAAGAATGGGATTATACCCATACGGGAAATTTATACTGTCGAATTGAAGGAGAAGACTTAACTCAACAACTTCAAGACAAACAAAAGAAACTAGAACAATTCAATAATTGGATTGAACAGGAGGAAGACTATGATTGTTAATGCAGATGAATATGTATTTGCGTATTATGCGATAGATACCAATACCTTTGAAACTAAATTTGGTGTTGTTGCCGATAGTTTAGAACAATTAAATGAAGTTATTTCCAATACACAACTGGAAATGAATTGTGATTGTATTTGTTTACTACAAGTATGTCGCATGAGTCAAGGACAAAGAATTATTGAATTTGATCAATTCTGTTCCAAATTTGAACCCTTTTCACCAGAAGAAATAAAAGACATTATTGATGATATTACTGAAGAACAGTTAGATTGTGAAGCTGAAGAAGACGAATGGGATGATTACTATCAAGATGATACAGGTGAATATTTATTACCCTATAAACAAGAATTAAGTACTTTTAAATATGTTTGTCCAAAATGCTTAAATACACTAGAACAATGCACTTGTAAAAGAGAACCCGATGAATTAGAAAGAATCAATGCGACTTTTCATGATATTTTAATGGAATTTAAACAAAAAGGCTATGAAATACTAGCATATAATGAATCCCATCCTGAATATGGAAAATACGATCACATTGAAATTCAATTCGCTCAACACTATAAATTCGATGTCTATAAACCAAGAGGAGGTTATTATAAATATGGAGACTTGTATTATCCTCAAGACTGGTGTGAAAAAGACATTGAAAAAAGAGTTCTTTTTAAACAAAAGAAACTCAATGAACTATATGAATGGGCTAAAAAAATCAAACCAATTGAATAATAAAATAAATTTTGTTATAAATATAATATGAAACGAAACACAAGTGCAATATTATTTTTTATAGCCGCGATACTCTTTATTTTATGTACAATTCTAGAATACATAAATACTCAAACATTTAAACCAATGTATTTAGGACTTGGAATTTGTTTGATTTTCTTAGGATTCTACAATAAAGGAAAATAAGACCAGATGGTCTTTTTTTTATTGACATATATATCGCAGTGCTATATATTGTATATATCGAAGTACGATATATAAGGAGTTTTTTTAAGTAATTAAAAATATTTCTAAATGTGATTAAAAGCGTTTAAATATACTCATAGAGGTATTTATATGAACACATCAAACATCACAAATTATAAACCAAAAGATTTTGC
>NZ_JBJEEX010000097.1:0-1501 GCF_051873495.1 Floccifex sp. | reverse complement strand
CTTTCAAAAAAAGAGATTGAAATTAATCAATCTCATGAATATAAATGTTATTTACACGATCTGGTCCAACTGAAATCATAGAAACACGAACACCTGTAAATTCTTCAATAAAGCGAACATATTCTTTGCAGTTTTCAGGTAATTCATCATAAGTTGTCATCTTAGAAATATCTTCTGTCCATCCAGCAAATTCCTTGTAAACTGGTTTTGCTTTTCCTACAATGGCTTGATCTGAAGGAATGTAATCATAAACTTTTCCATCCACATCGTATCCTACGCATACTTTCAACGGTTCAATTCCTGTTAAACAATCAATTTTAGTAATCACAAGATCTGTCAATCCATTTAACATTGCAGCATGTTTAACTACTAATAAATCTAACCAACCACATCTTCTTGGTCTACCAGTAGTAGCTCCATACTCTCCACCAATTTCTCTTAAGTGTTCTCCTGTTTCATTCAATAACTCAGTCACAAAAGGACCTTCTCCAACACGTGTCGAATAAGCTTTTACGACCCCGATAATAGTTTGCAAACGATTAACCGCAACACCAGCACCAGTAGCAACACCTGCACTTGTAGGTGAACTTGATGTTACGAATGGATATGTACCGTAGTTAATATCTAACATCATTGCTTGCGCACCTTCAAATAATACATTTTTATTTTGATCTAATGCTTCATTTACCATGTGTGTTGTTTCTTTTATCATTGGAACAATACGATCATAGATTTTTTCAAAATCAGAAATAATTGTATCGTAATCCATAGGTTCAGCACCATATACACCAGCAAATAATTTATTCTTATAATCTAATACTTCTTTAACACGAGCTTTAAAGTAATCAAAATCAAGTAGTTCATGGTAACGAATTCCACGACGAGCATATTTATCTGAATAACATGGTCCAATTCCTTTTTGCGTTGTACCAATTTTATTATTAGATGACTCTTCTTCTAATTTATCTTGATAACGATGATATGGCATTAAAATTTGAGCACGATCACTAATAACAATGTGATCACATTTTAATCCACCTTTTTCTAATGTATCCATTTCTTCTAATAAAACAAATGGGTTGCATACAACACCAGGTCCAATAATACATAAAGCATCTTCATGTAATACTCCACTTGGTAACAAATGTAAAACATATTTTTTTCCATTTACAATGACAGTATGACCTGCGTTATCTCCACCTTGGAAGCGCACGATCATATCGGCTTTTTCAGCTAAAACATCGACGATTTTTCCTTTACCCTCATCGCCCCATTGGGTACCTACTACAACTTGGCTAGACATAGTCGTCCTCCTTTTTAACATAAAAATTATAGAAAACATCTCTATATTTGTCAATTTACTTTAAATTTTTATTTAAAAGTTCTTGCATTATGTAAAATCTTTTGATAATATAATTAGGCACTTAGGGGTGTCGTCCAAAGGCTAAGATAGTGGTCTCCAAAACCATTGATGTGGGTTCGATTCCTACCACCCCTGCCA
>NZ_JBJEEX010000096.1:32290-33376 GCF_051873495.1 Floccifex sp. | reverse complement strand
CAGTAAGAAGTATCCGTGAGGACTTCAATTTCTCGATGTGTTTGAGTATATTCGGTCACATTTTGAGTAGCAGGATACAATGGATGCTCATATAAAGAAAGTATACATACCCATGACAGAAACAAGTTTTTATATTCTTATGTGCCTGCAACAAGAAAATCATGGATATGGTATTGTACAAAAAGTAGAAGAAATCACGAAAGGTGAAATTAAATTAGCGCCAGGAACGATGTATGGTTCTCTTTCTAAAATGGAAAAAGACGGCTTGATTTCATTGGTACGAGAACAAGATAAACGCAAAATCTATTTGATTACGTCCTTAGGACAAGAAGTATTGAATCTAGAAAAAAAACGCATTGCGCGTTTATATCAAAATATGAAAGAAGGCTTTTAAATATGAAACAATTAAAGTTATTTGATATTACACAGCACATTGAGGAACAAGAATACCTTCACCAAATGCATGCCAAAGGATGGAAATTTAAGCACGTAACTTTTCCGGGTATTTATTCATTTGAAAAAGTAGAACCGGAAACAATGATTTATCAATTAGACTATAATCCCGATGGGTTAAAAGAAAAACAAGAATATGTACAGATGTTTAAAGACTGTGGATGGGAGTATATTCAAGAATTTATGGGATATTCTTATTTTCGTAAAGCCAAAAAAGAAAAAGAAGATGAATCTATTTTCTGTGATGAACAATCTCGTAATGAAATGATCAATCGTGTCTTTAAAGGACGATTAGTACCCATGTTGTTTATCTTTTGTGGATGTATCATTCCTGGTATTTTAACAGGAACACTTCAACGCAATAAAATGATACTGATTCTATATATTGTGTTATTTGTGTCATATCTCATTATATTTATTCAGTTTGCTTGTTTTTATTTTAAGGAGAAAGACAATGATTGATTTTATATTAGCCGCCACTCCATGGATTTTATTAGCGCTAAGTATTGTTTTGGTTTTATCTCATGAAATAAATGGAATTGTCCTATTATATGGAATACTATTTGGAGTTTTTGTTCATTTCTTTATCAAAATTGATTTAGGATTATGTATGACATTAAGTATGTTTATCTT
>NZ_JBJEEX010000096.1:0-32190 GCF_051873495.1 Floccifex sp. | reverse complement strand
ATTTCTTTATCAAAATTGATTTAGGATTATGTATGACATTAAGTATGTTTATCTTCGTTTTAGTAAAAAGAAAGAGCACAACCTAGGTTGTGCTCTTTCTTTTAGAGAAGAGAGATAAATATATTATGTTTCACAAAGGACTTATTAGCAGATATTATATGTGATTTCCTTTGTTGTCTATATAATAACGTAAAGATATCAAATAAATTTCTTAAAATTTTGGAAAAATATGTGAGAAAAGATAAAAAAATTGTTAATAAAGATAAAACTGATATAATAAATACCATGAAATTCATATATAAAACAATTAATCCCAAAATTAAAGAAGAAACACCTTTATTTGAACTATTAAATGCCTTAGCTATTTTAGAACACCTGACATGGAAACAAGTCTATGGACAATATATTATGATTCTTCATACCTATGGAAATGGCCCAAGTGAAGATGAAAAAAATATGAAGTGTTTATTACATGAAACAGGATATACATATAATGTCGCTTCACAATTTAAAGGCTATGCCATTGTCAAACGACAAAATCATTTCTATGCCATGATCCAAGAAGATGAATTAGTATTATATGGAATTGTGAATCCTAAGTATTTGGATCCTTTTGAAGAATATGAAATTTATTTAAAAGACTTTAAAAGAGGATACCAAAGACAAAGCATTAAAAACCACAATACTTATATGAATTCTAATTTTACTTTTACTAATTCCAATCCCTTTGGGAATTTAGTACAAGACTGTAGTATACGAGCTTTATCGATTGCTTTAAAATTAAACTGGCATGAAACACTAGATGTTTTAGCGGGTTATGGATATAAAATGAATCAGCTTCACTTAAATCATGTAGATGTTGTTGAAAAGGTATTAAAACAATACCACTTTATAAAACACAAACATCTTCCATATCGTTTAAATGTATTACAATTCTGTGAAAAAATAAAAGACGAGTCAGGACCTATATTATTATATGCCGGTAAAAACCATATTACGGTTTTAGTGAAACAATCAAATGGATTCATTATTAAAGACGCCTGGGATTGTTCGAGTGAACTAGCAGGGGATTATTTTATTTTAGAACAAGAACAAAAAGAAGAAATCAATTACCTTGATACGATTATTGAACATCCAACATACGGTCAAGGATTGATTTATAAAGTAGAAGGAAATAAGTTATTTGTATCATTTGATGAAAAAGATTGTATTTTAATGAAAGAATGGGTTGATAAAAATTGTAAGACAATTTAAAAGGTCCCAACTGTTATCACTAACGCTGAGACCTTTTAAGAGATGAATCTATTCATGTGTACTCCTTTCTGATTGATCTATGTTGAATACCTTTTATTTTTTTAGTCTATATTCGGTATGTATATAATATAGACTTTTTTTATGTTCCCATTGGTTTGTCCTCTTTTCTTTTCACTTATACTATACAATAAACAATATAAAAATAAATAAAAGTGGAAAAACTGGTATTAAAAAAGGAAGAAGTGGTTAAGCTTCTTCCTGTTGTTTTTGAATACTATCATAAGCCGAATACATTGGCTTAATATCTTTATGTTTAAAGGTACGATCAATATAGTTTTGGGTAATTTGTTTAACAGTTGAAGAACAAACAAGAACCCCAATTAAATTGGGAATCATCATCAGTCCATTAAAAGTATCACTTAAATCCCATGCTAGAGTTAAATCCATTGTAGCGGAGAAAAAAGACATTCCACAAAATAAAAGCTGATAAACAAAGACAAATTTTTCACCAAGTAAATATTCTACACTCTTTGATCCATAATGTGACCATCCCAATACCGTGGAGAAGGCAAACATTAAAATGGCTACGGCAATAAACATAGGACCAATTGTTCCGAATACATTTCCAAACGCTTGTCCAACTACACTACTAGCGGATACTTCAACAATCTGCATGCCCGTATTTAAATCAAAGAATCCACTTGTCAAAACAACTAATGCCGTTAAAGTACAAACCACAATTGTATCGGCAAAGACTTCAAAGATTCCCCACATTCCTTGTTGCACAGGTTCTTTGACATTGGAACTAGAATGAACCATAACCGAGGATCCTAAACCGGCTTCATTGGAAAAAGCCCCTCGTTTAAATCCCCAGACAACAGCTTGTTTAATGGTAAAACCAATGATTCCACCTTTAATAGATTGTAGACCAAAAGCGCCTTTAAAAATAGCTTTAAAAGCTGAAGGAACCAATTGAATGTTATAGAAAACAACAATTAATGCACCGACAATATAAATAATGGCCATAGCAGGTACTAATTTTTCAGTAACAGAAGCAACACGTTTAATTCCGCCAACAACTACAATACCAACTAAAAACACAAGTAAAATACCAGTAATAAAGGTAGGAATATGAAAAGCAGTATAGAGGTTACCAGAAATGGAATTAACTTGGGCAATGTTTCCGATTCCAAAACTGGCAAGAACACAAAATAAACTAAATAAAATAGCTAATATTTTTCCAAGTGATTTTAATCCTTTTTTAGAACCAAGGCCATTGGCTAGATAATACATAGCACCACCAGACCATTCCCCTTTTTTGTTTTTAATACGATAATAAATTCCTAATACGTTTTCCGAATAATTGGTCATCATTCCTAATATTGACATAACCCACATCCAGAATATGGCACCAGGTCCACCACTGATAATGGCACTGGAAACACCTACAATGTTTCCGGTTCCAATGGTTGCGGCAAGAGCTGTACATAAGCTTTGAAACTGACTAATTTGTTTATCGTGTTTATGAGTATGAGCGCGAACACTTTCATCTTTAAAAATGGCTCCAATTGTTTGTTTGATCCAATGTTTAAAATGCGTAATCTGAAATCCTTTATTGACCAGTGTCATCCAGACACCAACTAAAAACAATAAACTCAATCCCAGTGGTCCCCATACAAAACCATTTACTAAATCATTAATGTTTTTTAAAACGTTCATAATACCCTCCTAGTGGTGTCTTTAGAGTATGATTGTCTATATTGATTATGAAATATAAACAAGTGTTCACACTTAATGGTCAAAAGATATCATATATTTGTTTTTATGACAAGTATATTTTGATTTCAAATAAATTAATTTGGTTTCATAATTAAAATGATATAACATATATAATTTTTTAAAATATAAGATATACTAAAGAAAAAGCGAGGAAGAATATGAAAAAAATAGTTAAAGTAAATCCTTACTATGAACCAAGAATGTGGGGAGGATCCAAACGCTTAATGGAAGAATTCCACTATGTAACGAATGTAGCTCCTTTAGGAGAAGTTTATAATATTGTTGCCTTAAAGAACCATGCCGATTGTTTTATACCTGAAATGAATTGTACTCTAAGTGAATTATATGAAAACAAACCCGATTGGTTTCACTGTGAAACCAATGAATTACCAATTCGGGTAAATATTCTAGACCCATCGGATGACTTATCGATTCAAATTCATCCCGATGATGACTTTGCCCGAAAATATAATGGTGGAAGAGGAAAACCAGAGGCATGGGTTATATTAGATACTATTGAACAAGGAACCATTGAATTTGGACATTACGCTAAGACAAAAGAAGAATTTATAACTTGGAGTAGAAACCATGAATGGGATAAACTACTTAGATACTTAAAAGTAGTGAAAGATGGATTTATTAATATTCCTTCAGGTACACTACATGCCATCGGGACTGGTGTACTCACATATAATATTTCTAGAAACGCCGATTGTACACTTCGCTTATATGATTATGATCGTATTGATCCATCAACCAATCAAAAACGTCCTATTCAAATTGAAGAAGTCTATGAAAATGTTAATATTCCCGATAAATTAATAGAATTTCAAATGTTTCCAAGTGTAGATGAACTAGGAATTCAAGTGACTCGTTATTGGGATGAACCAGGATTGTATACATTAATGCGCCTACAAGTAAAAGAAGCAGGACAATTTTTACATCCTAATTTCTGTTTTCTAACTTGTGTAAAAGGAAGGGGAACTATCAATGGAATTTGTATTGAACAAGGAGAGACAATATTAGTTCCGCATGATTTTGGTTGGCTTCAATTAGAAGGAGAAATGGATATCTTTTTAGCTAGTTATCGAAATAAAGAAAAGACTTATGAATAATCACGAGTCTTTTCATTTTTTGAGAAGAGAGTATGAAGATATCAAAGTTTTCCTTTGATGGCAATATACTATAATAATCATTTGTTAAAAATATATTATAATTATGTTAAATAATGTGATTATATATGAATAAAATTATTAAGATTAAACAAACTTGATATTTTACATTGATTTTAATACACTTTAATTATGAAAAATGATTTATTAAGAAGTGTTAGAAAAATATGTGAAACAGCAGTTGATACTGTTGATAAAGGTATGCAAGAACTCAATCGTCAATTGGATCCCAATGTTAAAAGAATCCGTGTTCCCAGTGATGCATCTCAATACTATCATCGAAATTATGAAGAAGTATTTGATGAATTTGAGGCTTATGGATTTAAAGATATTGTCTTACTCGAACAAAAAGATTTGACCTTTGGAGTGTTTGTTCATGACGGAGCAGTGGAACAAGTTTCTATTGATGGGAAAGCAAACTTTAAACAAAACCAGCGTTTTGATGAAAACAGTCGGGTTGTCATCATTTACCACACATTTAGACCATAAAAAAAGAAGGCAGCTGCCTTCTTTTTTGTGTGTTTATAGGCATTCGTCAAATAAATGACTAACAAATCCTCCTAAACAAATCATAAAAGTTAAACCGACTACGGATGTTAATACAAACATATACGTTCTCCTTTCCATCTATATAATTTCATAATATGTACTATAAATAAGGAAACAATTCCTTATGAATCCATTAAAACATGAAAAAAATAGATGTCAAATTTCGAAAACGATTACATTTAATGAAAACGTTATCAACTTTTATGTATACGCTAACAAAAAAAGAATAGTACCTTGACTATTCTTTTGATTCCATAATACTCATATAAGCCGGACGAATAATTTTATCCATACAAATTAATTCTTCAATACGATGAGCTGACCATCCAACAATACGAGCAATCGCAAACATTGCAGTATATAGTTCTTGAGGAATTCCTAACATATCATAAACAAATCCAGAATAAAAATCGACATTAGGAGAAACTCCTTTATAAATTTTACGCTTATTGGCAATAACCACAGGAGCTAGTTTTTCAACGTTTTGATAAAGCGTTAAGTCATCGTCTTTGCCTTTTTCTTTCGCTAATTGTACCACATATGATTTAAAAATGCGTTCACGAGGATCACTAATAGAATAAACCGCATGTCCCATTCCATAGATTAATCCCTTTCTATCAAAAGCTTCTTTATCAACAATTTTCTCTAAATACGCTTGTACTTCCTCTTCATTGCTGTAGTCACTTACATGATGACGAATATCATCCATCATTTCCATAACTTTGAAGTTTGCCCCTCCATGTTTTGGACCCTTTAGACTAGACATAGCTGCACAAATCGTAGCATATGTATCAGAACCAGAAGAAGTAACAACACGAGTTGTAAAAGTAGAGTTGTTTCCTCCACCATGTTCCATATGAAGAATTAAAGCGGTATCTAATACTTTTGCTTCGGTTTGCGTGTATTTTTTATCCGGACGAAGGAGCATTAAAATATTTTCGGCCGTTGATAAATTTGGATCCGGATGATGAATAAACATACTTTCGTATTTTTCATAGTGATTATAGGCATTGTATCCATAGATTGCCAAAAGAGGGAATTCTGCAATTAATTGAATACACTGACGAAGAACATTCGAAATGCTTGTATCTTTTACATTTGGATCATAACTCGCTAGCGTTAAGATACTTTTCGTCATGGAATTCATAATATCATCGCTAGGTGCTTTCATAATAACATCACGCGTAAAGTTAGTAGGAAGTTTACGACATTCTCCTAACATTTGTTTGAATTCTTTCAATTGTTCATTGGTAGGAAGTTGTCCCATTAATAATAAGTACGCAATCTTTTCATAGCCAAATTCATTTTCATCTAAACTATTGATTAAAGTTTCAACACGATATCCACGATACCACAACTGACCATCACAAGGCTCTTTTTTACCATTTACGGTCGTGGATGAAATGATTTTGGAAATATTTGTTAATCCGGTTAAAACACCTTTTCCATTTTCATCACGTAATCCTTTTTTTACACCGTATTCTTTAAATAAAATGGGGGAAATCATATCGTTTTCACGACAAATTGGTTCTTGTTTTAAAGCATATTCATTTAATTTATTTCTGTCCATTGTTTTTTCCTCCTGTCTGTTCTTTGACTACATCCTGTAATTCTTTTATTAATGATAATAACTGAAATAATTTATCTTTTCCATAGATTTGAATTACACGACTATAAAAATCTTTTAAGTAAGCTTCTTGTGATTCTAATAAGTCTAAACCATCTTGGGTAATGATAAGATACGTTCCATTTTCACCATGTCCATCATGCGTCCAAGTCACATAGCCTTTATCGGATAAAGGTGCAATGATTTCCGATAACTTTTGATATGAAATTTGCATGGCATCCGCTAAATCTTTTAAGTAGATTTTATCACCTGGACAATGATTTGAGATTTCTTTTAATGCAACGTATTCATTCATTGTTGTACGATCAAAGAAATCACGAATTTCATTTTGATTTTCATAATATTGATCAATTATTAATTTATTTACCGTATTCACAAATTCCTTCTGCATACAAACCTCCTATTAGTTCAAAATTGAATAATTTCATTTTGAAGTATTTAATTTTAAAAGTCAATTCATAACAAAAAAAAACACGAAAAATCGTGTTTAATAAAAGATAGGCCAAAGCGCAAAGGCAACGGCGATTCCCAAAAAGAAACCACCTACAACCTCAATTAATTTGTGCCCTAAAATTGTTTTAAGTTTTTCATGATAAATCGGATCATCAAAACGCAAATTGGTGATTGTTTTTAAATCTTTGATAAGCTGTTGCGTTAATTCAATATTTTTTCCAGTATAGTAACGAACATGACAAGCATCGTACATCACAATAAAAGAAAAGACACAAGTAATCGCAAATAAAGAAGAATCAAATCCATGTTGTAAACCAACTGCAACACTTAAGGTAGTAACGGTTGAACTATGCGAACTCGGAAAACCACCACTGGCAAGCACTTGTTCTAAATCCCATTCACCAGTACGATAATAATACACAAACATTTTTGATACTTGAGCAATCAGGTTACTAATTAAGGAAGCAACGAGTAAATAAACAGAATCAGGCATAGATCCTCCTTTCGTGTTTTTATTATATCATGTTGTCCTTATTTTTGTATTACTTTTAAATAAGGTATATAATGAACACATGGAAAATAAAGAAAGTATGAAACAAGTATACCCACTAGGATTTGGGGAAGAAGTAGGAAATTGTATTAGCCATGGTGTTATGGGACTGTTATTGTTGTTTGCATTACCATATTATGCCATTCGAGCATACATCCAACAAGGTGCTTTACACGCTACGGGTATTTCCATCTATATTATATGTATGATCTTTATGTTCATGGGCTCTTGTCTTTATCATTCAATGCCACATGAAACAACGCACAAATATGTATTCCGTAAAATTGATCATATTATGATTTTATTGGCTATTGCAGGTACTTATACTCCTATTTGTTTGTCTTTAATTCATAATTGGGTAGGATATGTTGTATTAGCTATTGAATGGGTTATGGCTATATTTGGAATTCTATTAAAATCCATTTCCAGTAAAGCACATCCTAAATTGTCAATGTGCATTTATATGGTTATGGGCTGGTTAGCTATTTTAATTCTTCCGACTTTATTAAAGAAAGGAAGTCCAGTTTTTCTAGCTTTGATTGTAGCAGGAGGTTTATTGTATACAGCCGGAACATTTTTCTATAGTAAACCACAAAAACGATTCTTTCACTTTACTTGGCATATATTTATTTTGCTAGCTAGTATTTGTCACATGATCGCAATTTTCTATTTTTTATAAAAGGTAATTCAAGTAATTATCTTTTTTTAGTGGAGAAGGTATATGAAAAAAATAATATTATGTTTGTTTCTATTTCTTGTTGTTGGATGCACTACAAATACAGGATATCAAAACATCACGCCCAAACAAGCAATAGAACTATTAGAAACAGAAGAATGTATTTTACTAGACGTAAGAACATTAGAAGAATATGAATCTGGTTATATTCCAGGGGCTATCAATGTTCCCTTAGATTCAATTGAAACATTTAAAGAAGACAAAGATGCATGCATACTTGTTTATTGTAGAAGTGGAAATCGCTCTAAAAAAGCGAGTCAGTTATTGGTCAAAATGGGATATAAGAATGTATATGACTTAGGTGGAATACAAGATTGGCCTTATGTGATTGTACAATAATTTGTAGTGTCTTATGCTATAATTATAAAGAAGAAAGTAGGTGAAAATATGGGTATTTACGTAAATCCTAATCATAATGATTTTAGGGAAGCTGTTTGTAAAGAGATATATGTAGATAAATCGATGTTGATTGATAAATTATATAGATTTGCGACTTCAAGAAATAAGTATATTTGTATTTCTCGACCAAGACGATTTGGAAAAAGTACGGATGCCAATATGCTAAGTGCCTATTTTTCGAAAGGTTGCGATTCCCATATTTTGTTTAATGGACTAAAAATTTCAGAAACGGAAATGTATGAAGAACATATTAATAAACACAATGTGATTCATTTGAATATACAGAATTTTTTAAGTAAATCGAATTCTATTGAAAACTTGATACAATTAATTTCGTTAAGAGTGATAAGAGACTTAAAAAAAGAATTCCATAATATTGATTATTTTGATGACTCTAATTTTTCATTTTCTTTACAAGACATTTATGAGCAAACTAAGCAGCAATTTATTTTTATTATTGATGAATGGGATTGTATTTTTAGAGAATATAAAGAAGATGAACGATCACAGAGAAAGTATCTTGATTTTTTAAGAGATTTATTAAAAGATCAAAGTTATGTTGAACTATGTTACATGACAGGTATTTTACCAATTAAAAAGTATGGAACACATAGTGATTTAAATATGTTTGATGAAATTAGTATGATTGAACAACGGGGATATTCGAATTTCATGGGTTTTACACAATATGAAGTTCAAGATTTATGCAAAGAATATGCCGTGGATTATACTTTAATGCAAGAATGGTATGATGGATATAAGTTAGAAGGCGGTATTTCTGTATATTCTCCTAGAAGTGTAGTAGCGGCCATTCAAGATAGAAAGTTCAGTAATTATTGGTCGCAAACAGAAAATTATGAAGCACTAAAAACATATATTGATTTGAATTTTGATGGTTTAAAAGATACAGTTGTCTCACTTTTAACAGGACAACGTAAAAAAGTCGACACATTATCATTCCAAAATGATATGACAAGTTTTCATAGTAAAGACGATGTTTTAACATTGTTGATTCATCTTGGATATCTAGGTTATGAAAATGAGTGTGTATATATTCCAAATAATGAAGTAAAAGATACATTTATTACTTCTATCAAGAATTCAAATTGGGACGTAGTAACGCGTTTATTTCAACAATCAAATGCATTATTAGAGGCTACATGGAATATGGAAGCAGATAAAGTTGCTCAATATATCCAAGATAGTCATTATGAGACAAGTATTCTACAATATAATGATGAAAATGCTTTATCGTAGACAATTTCTCTTGCGTACATTACAGCAAAAGAATATTACACAATTACTAGAGAATTTCCTACAGGAAAAGGCTATGCCAATCTTGTGTTTATACCAAAAACGGATAAGCCAGCAATGATTGTAGAACTCAAAGTCAATGATAGTGTAGAATCTGGTATTGAGCAGATTAAAGAAAGAAACTATAGAAAAGGATTGGAAAAATATTTGGACAACTTATTATTGGTTTCTATAAGCTATGATAAAAAGAGTAAAGTTCATCAATGTAAAATTGCACGTTTTGCCTAACTTTGTAGTCACTTTTAAAGTGAACTACAAAGTTTTTTTAATGGATAAAATTGATACACTTAAAACTTCAATTCCAGTTATATTTAAGATATTTTGAAGATGGTCTTTGATTTTTACTACATCAATATTTGGATATGAACTATGCATGATTATCTCTTGTATAGAAACAATACAACTTTGCATAAAATAAGTACGATAGTTTTCGACGTTAAATATCGTTTTCGCACAATCTTTTATTTGCCATAGAACTTGTATTTCAATTTCTAATGGGGTATTTTCACAATCATTAACAACTAATTTATCAATACAATACGAACAAACTTTTAACGATAATTTCTTTGATTTCGTTTGATCTTCCATATTTGTTTTACGACTTGGATTATATCCACGAGCAAAGGGATTGATAAAAAAGAAACCTTCTTCTTTCCTTGTTCCAACATAAGAACCAAAACAAGTAAAAACAAGAGCTTGATTTGGTTTTAAACTATGAAGTCCCATAAACAATATCCAAGCAGTTGTTAAGTAGAGAATAGAAATCACTAAAACAAAAATATTAAAGTGTATGATTGAAAATATAAAAGAAATAAAGGCTAAAATATATCCAATAATAGTTAAAAATAAAACAATATAGCCGTTGTATGATTTTAATAATTTATCTTCCATATAAATAATGTATCACAAAAAAAGAAAAATAGTGACTTTAAGCCACTACTTTTCCTTTGTGAGAGAGTTTTCAATATATCGATGCACAGATTGACTGGAATCAAGATTAACAATCTGTTCGATACTTTTCTTCTTGGAGAAGATTTCCAAAACATCATTTAAGATGCCAAAGTGCTTTGTTTTGTCTTCTGCACATAAAACAATTATGATACGTGCCTGTTTGCCATTTGGAAAGTAAACCGGTTTTTTAAATGTTGCTAGGGAAACATCCAAACGCTTAACTCCTTTTTCAATAGCGGTATGAGCGAGAACTAAATCATCCGCAAGGAACATATGAAGACCTTTATCGCGTTGATCTTCAATAATGGAGTCGACATATTCTTGGGTAATTGAATCATCTTCAATTAATGGTTCACAAGACAAGCGAATGGCTTGTTCCCAATCGACTATATTTTTGACACATACAATGTGCTTTGGATTTAGATAATTAATAAGACTATTGCCTTGTTTCTTGTTGTAGACTTTATTGACTTGTAAAGAAGAATAATATTCTTGTAGATTCTTTTTAAAATTGTCAATTTGATCAGGGGCAATATAGTTTTTCGCAATTTGAATAATATCATCTATCTGCATCTTCGCTCTTGGTTCCGTTGACATGCAATTACGAAGAATGGCAACACGATCTTGGTCTGTTAAAATCGGATGAACCACGATTAAACGCTTTTCATTGACTAGAACAACAGTGGAAATGACAACATCAAAATCATGGTCTGGTGTATAACTACTTAATGGTAAATTAGTAATTTCCGTTGCCTGAGGAACTAAGTTGGCAACTTCTTGTCGTAACATATTACCTGTTCCAATTCCATTTGGACAAATAATTAAAATACGAAATGCTTCTTGATTGCGTTTCTTTTGTGGCATGAATGCTCCAAAATGAAGTGTTAAATACGCAACTTCCGCATCAGAAATCAAACAATCCAATTGATTCTGCATAGAAATACAAGCTTTTTTTGTTAAATAAAATAAATCTTCATATTCGGTTTTAATACTATCTAACATTGGATTTCCTAATTGAATTCCATAACGATAACGATATAAAGATGTTTTTAAATGCGCTGAAATCGCATTGATTAATTCTTCTTCCTGATCGTAATAGAAACAAGAAATACGTTCAAATTCCTTTACTAAATTCTTAGCCATGACATAGGTTTCACCATGTTCTTTCATGACATTAACAGGAATGGTTTGTAGTCGACTACCTAATAAATGTAAAGAAATATAAATTTGTTCACTATTTTTTAAGTTAGGAAAATATTGATGAACATATTGATATTCTTTCGTTTCGACAATTTCTTCCACATCCATGTCACTAAAATTAATTTCATCATTACGATTTTCAATACTGGAAATAAAGATAGCTAAGGAAGGAAGAATACCAGTAACGTATTCAGCTTCTAGTTTTGCCTCAATTTCTTTTAATAAACATAAATTATGTTTTACTTTTTTATCATCTAATTCAAATAATTGATTCTTTTCTTGATAGTTCCATAATTGATTTGGAAAAATCATAAAGAATAAAGCACGTTTTTTAATGATATCACCCGTAATTCGATAACCAGATTTAATATCATATGTTAGTTCTAGGTTATATTTTGATAATAAATTATCGGCACTTTTTAAATCATTAATAATGGTATTTCGACTAACTTGGCATTCACGAATAAAGTCGTCTATGTATAAAGGATGAGAACGAATAATAATGTGACAAATAATAATCATCATTCGTTCATCAGGTGTATAGATTTGATAAGTGTCATTGTTTTGGGTATTCAATGCTCTTTGAATTAAATTGGCTTGTTGTTTATTGATGAACAATCCTTTTCCTCTTTCTTGAGTTAAAGGATCAATATCATTGGCTTCTAACCATTCATTTATTTTGGAAATATCATAGTATACACTACGCTTAGACACTTGTAGTTCATCTGCTAAGTCTTGGATTTTTAAGTATCCAGATGTATACATAATAATATTTAATATTTCCATACATCTTTTATCGAGATTATAATTAATAGCCATGTGAACGCCTCCTTACGCTAATAAATCTTTAATTTTTTTGTGATAAGGTGTTCCTTTTAAATTATTTTTTGCTTTATTTAAATATAAATTGGCATTTTTTGTATCATTTAAATACATATATTGCACACCAATTAAATATTGAAGCATTCCTTGATCTTCTTTTTCTGTTTTATCTTTCAATAAATTCTGAAGAAATTCAATGTCTTCTGATTTATTTTCAATTAAAATACGATAAAGCATTTTATCATAGGCAATTTCATCTTGATCACCAGAAAATTCAATATGATCCAATAATTTATCACACATTTCTTTATCTTGAGCTTCTAAAAAATAAAAGAACGTTAAACTACTTACTTGATAAGCTTGTTTATGATTTAAGTTCATGTGAAGTAGTTCTGTGCAAGTTGATTTCACTTTTTTATCATCTTTAGATGAAATATATGCACGAAGGAAGTTGTATTTTCTTTCATATTCAGAAAAGAATAATTTATATAGTGAACTAGTTTCCATCTGGTGCAAAGCTTCTTTGAAATTTCCTTTTTGCATTTTCTTAATAATACTGTTCCAAACAAAGCTTCGTACAACGAAAGGAATAGCAATTGCAATCAATATAACTGTTAATAAAACGAGCATCCATAATATATCCATACGGTATATCCTCCTCTATATTTTATATAATAGCAATGCGATTTGTTTTAATCGAATCCATTTTGTTTCAAATTATCGTGCAATTTTGTATGAAATTTATACACTATCTTTGCACTTAAGACAATAATTGCACAAACTTATGAAACCGTTTGCACTCATGCAACACATTGTGCAAAGTGTTAAACCCTTGCACAATGAAAAGAAAAGTTTTGGCCTTGTGTTTGAGTAATATTTTTCGGATAATGCAAGTGACAAGAGGAGATGAATGAGTATGATTAGTGAATTGCTTAAGAAAGAAAATTGTTTTATCAAAGAGAGTGTTGAAGATTGGAAAGAGGCAATCCATGTTGCTTGCCAACCAATGATCGAACAAGGTTATTGTACACCAGAGTATGAACAAGCTGTATTCGAAAGTACAGAAAAATTTGGGCCCTATTATGTACTATGTGAAAACTTGGCTTTGATTCATGCAAGTGCACATGCTGGAGTAAATGAAACTCAAATGGCAGTAACGGTTCTTAAGAATCCAATCAAATTTTCACCCGATGGATACGATGTAAGAATCCTGGTGACTTTGGTGGCAAAAGACAGTCATTCTCATATGGAAGGCATTGTTGCTGTTTCAAATATCTTCTCTGACGAAGAAAAAGTAAAGACGTTATTAAATGCGAACGATGGCGAAACGATTTACAGAATTTTCGCTGATAATGTTGATTCGCAATAATAACCTCGGGAGGAGAAAAGATGTTAGATTTTATTGTTAATATTTTATCTACACCTGCAGTTTTAGTTGGTTTAATGGCTTGCTTAGGTTTAGCATTACAGAAAAAACCAATCGAAGAAATTATTAAAGGTACAGTTAAAACTACAGTTGGTTTCTTAGTATTGTCAGCTGGTGCTGCATTCTTACAATCCGGATCATTAAATGCATTCGGTGACTTATTCAACTATGCATTCAATATGCAAGGAGTTGTTCCTAACAACGAAGCAATCGTATCATTAGCTTTAAATGATTTCGCTACTGATACTGCTTATATTATGTTATTTGGTATGATCGCTAATATCGTATTAGCTCGTTTCTCTAGATGGCACTACATCTTCTTAACAGGACACCATACATTATACATGGCATGTATGTTAGCTGTTATCTTAAGTATTGGTGGATTAAGTGGTGTTGCATTATGGATCGGTGGAGGATTATTACTTGGATTCATCATGTGTGCTTCTCCTGCATATTGCCAACCAACTATGAAAAAAATTGTTAAGACAGACGAATTAGGATTCGGTCACTTTGGTGGATTAGGATACTGGTTCTCTGCTCAATGTGCTAAATTATTCGCTGGAAAGAGTAAATCTACTGAAGAAGTTAACTTCCCACAACGTTTAACATTCTTACGTGACACTACAGTTGCTATCGGGTTAACAATGGTTGTATTCTTCTTAGTTGTTACTGCAGTTGCTGTTGGACGCGGAATCTTAGATGCAGATCCAAATGTAATTTTAGCTACTTACTCTAATTTAGGTGGATTATTAAACGTTGGTGCTGAAACTCAAACTCATTGGGCTGTATGGGCTATCATTTGTGGTTTGAACTTCGCTGCTGGTGTTAACATTATCTTAAGTGGTGTTCGTTTAATCGTTGGTGAAATCGTTCCTGCATTCCGTGGTATCGCTGAAAAATTGGTTCCAGGTGCTATCCCTGCAATCGACTGTCCAGTTGTATTCCCTTATGCTCCTAACGCTGTATTAATCGGATTCTTAGTATCATTCTTAGGTGGTATCGTTGGATTATTTGTATTAGCATTGATTAATAAATCATTGATCCCATGTGCATTAATTTTACCAGGTGTTATTCCTCATTTCTTCTGCGGTGCAACTGCTGGGGTATTCGGAAACGCTGAAGGTGGATTAAAAGGATGTATCTTCGGAAGCTTTATGCATGGTTTATTAATCACTTTCTTACCTGCAATTTGTATGCCAGTAATGGGAAGCTTGAACTTCGCTAACTGTACATTCTCTGATGCTGACTTCTCTTGGATGGGAATCGTATTCGGTAATGTTGCTCAATTAGTTCAAGGAACTGGATTATTAATCGTTTGTATCGTAGTATACTTAATCCCAATTATCTATAACTTTGTTGCTCCTAAAAAAGAAGCAAAAGCAGCTTAGTATTTAATAGAGTAATCTATTAAAAATAAAGGAAAGGAGACATTTAAAATGGCTATTCGTAGCATTATGTGTTGTTGTGGACAAGGACTTGGAAGTAGCATGATCGTCAGCATGAACGTTGAACGTGCATTGAAAAACTTAGGTATTTCTGGTGTAAGCGTAGATCATACTTCTTTAAATGAAATTTCTCCAAACTGTGCAGATTTATTTGTTGTTGGAGCGGACTTAGCACCTCAATTAGCTAGTTATCCAAACAAAATCATTCTTGAACAATTAATGGACATGAATGAAATCACAACAAAATTAAAAGAAGTTTTTGATAAACAATAATAATTTGAAAAAGAAGGTTTTATCCTTCTTTTTCATTAGAAAAAATAGGAGGGACTATGGAAAAAAATACATTAAATCAATTGGAAATCTTAGCAGCCAAGATTCGATATGATGTTTTAGATATGTTACAACATCGTGGATATGGACATTTAGGTGGGTCATTATCACTTGTTGAATTGATGAGTGTTTTGTATGGAAAACAAATGAAATACGATGCGAAAAACCCTAAATGGGAAGGAAGAGATCGTGTTGTATTATCGAAAGGACATGCTGGACCGGTTTGGTATAGTGCCTTAGCGGAATGTGGATTTTTTGATAAGGAATGGCTATATACATTAAATGATGGAGGAACAAAACTTCCTAGTCATCCTGACCGTACTAAAACACCTGGAGTTGATATGACAACAGGATCTTTAGGACAAGGTACAAGTACCGCAAGTGGAATTGCCACAGCTTTAAAGAAAAAAGGCTCTGATAATTATGTTTATTTAATTGTTGGAGATGGAGAATTAAATGAAGGTCAATGCTGGGAAGCATTCCAATATTTAGCTCACTATAAATTAAACAACTGTATCGTTATTATTGATGACAACAAACGTCAATTAGATGGATACACAAAAGATATCATGAATCCATTCTCTATTAGTAAGAAAATGGAAGCCTTTGGTTTCTATACACAAACGGTAAAAGGAAATGATATGGAAGCCATTGATGATGCCATCAATAAGGCAAAAGAAGTAAAAGACAGTGCTGTTTGTATTGTATTAGATACAATTAAAGGACAAGGAGTGCCTTATTTCGAACAAATGTTCTCTAACCACTCTGTTAAATTTAATAACGATGAAATCAATACGCAAACAAACCAAGCCAAAGAACAATTACTTGAATTCATCAACAAAGGAGGATCAACTAATGTTTAAACTAGTAGAAGATCGTAGTAAAAAGGGATTGGATTTATGTGTTACCGTTGCCAATGCCATTATGGATGAAATTGCTGTGAATGATAAAGTTGTTTATCTAGAAGCGGATTTAGGTGGAGCAAGTAAATCAACATTAGTTGAAAAGAAATACCCAGATAACTTTATTCAATGTGGTATTTCCGAAGCTAATATGGTAGGCGTTGCCTGTGGTATGTCTAGTGAAGGCTTTGTTCCATTTATTCATACGTTTGGACCATTCGCTACTCGTCGAGTATTTGATCAAGTGTATTTATCAGGAGGATATGCGCACAATACGATCAATATTTATGGATCTGACCCAGGATTTACCGTTGGACCTAACGGTGGAACACACACAACTTGGGAAGATGTTGCCTTGATGAGAACAATTCCAGGAGCTGTAGTATGTGATACTTGTGATGAAGTACAAACAGCCTGGGTTGTTAAAGAATTTGCGAAAAGCGAAGGTGTTCACTATTTCAGATGTAACCGTAAACCAGTAAGAAACGTTTATGAAAAAGGATCTACTTTTGAAATGGGTAAAGGAAACGTTATTCATAAAGGAAGTGATGTCCTTGTCATTACAGCCGGACAAATTGTATCAGATGCATTAGATGCAGCTGAAGAATTAGAAAAACAAGGAATTTCGGTTGAAGTTATTGATATGTTCTGCATTAAACCATTAGATGTAGAATTAATTTTATCAGAAGTTAAAGGTAAAAAAGCTGTCGTAACTTTTGAAAACCATTCGATTACAGGTGGACTTGGATCGGCTGTCAGTGAAGTCTTGATGGAAAATGGTGTAAGTGTTCCATTTAAACGTCATGGTATTAATGAATTATTTGGACAAGTAGGAACACCTGATTTCC
Organism: Floccifex sp.; assembly: GCF_051873495.1. NCBI lineage: Bacteria > Bacillati > Bacillota > Erysipelotrichia > Erysipelotrichales > Erysipelotrichaceae > Floccifex > Floccifex sp. The sequence continues at coordinate 14,433 of NZ_JBJEEX010000096.1, read as the reverse complement.
TTCAAAAAGAATTCAAATTAACAGCTTCTGATTTAGAAGAAACAATTAAATCATTGTTATAAAAAAAATAATAGACTGTGAAAAATCACAGTCTATTTTATTATGACTTGAGAACGAACCGTATCCATTAGTAGTTTTTTAGCTTGTTTATGAATGGTTTCTTTATCAATGCCTTCATTTTGACTTTCATTGATAAAACCAGCTAAACCATAACACAAAAAAGCAGTGATCTGTCTAGGAGAATAACGCAAAGTGTGTTTATGGCTTTCTTCGATTGTATGGGTTTCAACGGTTTTCAACACGCAATTATATAATTGTAAAGCTAAATAAGGATTTTTTTCTGGGGTAATGTTTTTAAAGAAGTTGGGATATAGTTCAAATAAATATAAAATAACCTCTAGAATATTGACATAACTTCGTACAGATTCATTATTGGGGTTATTTTCTGTTTGTCTTTTTTGAAACATCGTGATAGCTATATCAGTATAATCGTTCATAATATCATTTACTAAATGATATTTATCTTCATAATGAGAATAAAACGTAATACGAGATATATTGGCTTGTGTACATATGTCTGTCACATTGATTTTTTCAAATGGTTTTTCGTTGAGCATGTCAATGAGTGTTTGTTTTAGTGTTAATTTTGTTTTATGAATTCTTTTATTTTCCATTTTTTTACCTATTATTTATACAAAATTCAAAAAGTGTAATTTGTATTAATTTATACATCTGTTAAAATTATAACACGTGTAAAGAAAAATAGGAGATAAAAATGACTAAAGTAGCTATTATGACAGATAGTAACTCTGGTATTTCCATGGAACAAGCTAAGGAAATGGGTTGTTTCATGTTGAATATGCCAATTATTATTGATCAGAAAACATATATTGAAAACGAAGATATCGATACCGATTTCTTTTATGATTCACAAAGTAAAGATGCCAATGTGACAAGTTCACAACCATCAATCGCATCGGTAATGGGAATGTGGGATGAAATCTTAAAAGAATACGATGAAATCGTATATATTCCTATGACAAGTGCTTTAAGTGGATCTTGTCAAAGTGCTATTGTATTTAGTGAAGAATACAATGGGAAAGTACAAGTCGTAGATAACCATCGTATTTCGGTTACACAAATGCTTTCGGTACAAGATGCTTTATATTTAAAAGATAAGGGATATGATGCCAAACAAATTAAAGAAATCTTAGAACAAGAAGCGTATGATGCTTCCATCTATATTACCGTAGATACATTAAAATACCTTGAAAAAGGAGGAAGAATCACTCCTTCTGTTGCGTTATTGGGTTCAATGTTAAAAATTAAACCCGTTTTAACAATTCAAGGAGAAAAATTAGATACATGTGCTAAAGCTCGTGGAATGAAATCGGCTTTTAAAACAATGATTGAACATCTAAAAGAAGACTATGAAACACGTTTTAAAGAATATGCCCAAAAAGGAGAATTAGCTGTTGGATTAGCTTATACACAAATGAGTGAAGAAGACGTAGCAAAATGGGCTGAAAAACTACATGAAGAATTCCCAGGGCTTCCATTATATAAAGCGCCATTGACAATGAGTATTGGATGTCACATTGGACCTGGTGGACTTGGAACTGGATTAATTCGCATTCATAAAGAATAAGAAAGTGTCTTATTCTTTTTTTTATGTTATTATTTACGTCGGGAGTGAAAAAATATGAATGAAGAAAATGTAATAAGAGATGCCCGTCAATTAGGAAAAGGGAAAATGTTGATTTTAGGAATCCAACATTTATTTGCGATGTTTGGAGCCACTATCTTAGTTCCTATCTTAGTTTCAGGGTATTTTCAACAAGCTTGTGGGCAACCACTAACTAGAGGATTAACAGTTGCGGTTACTTTATTCGCAGCTGGAATGGGAACTTTATTGTTCCATGTTTGTACAAAAATGAAAGTACCAGCCTTTTTAGGATCATCTTTTGCCTTCTTAGGTGGATTTAACACGATTGCCAACCTTCAAAGTGGAATCTATGCCAATATGCCAGTAGATGAAAAAGCAGCCTATGCCTGTGGAGGAATCGTTGTTGCTGGTTTAATGTATTTGGTTGTAGCTTTCATTATTAAAATTGTGGGTGTAAAACGTGTTATGAAGTTTTTACCACCAGTCGTGACAGGACCCATTATTATTTGTATTGGACTATCACTTGCACCAAGTGCCATTTCAAATGCCTCAACAAACTGGTTTTTAGCCCTTGTAGCTTTAGGTGTTATTATTGTCTTTAACATCTGGGGAAAAGGAATGACAAAAATTATTCCTATTTTATTAGGTGTTGTGATTAGCTATGGAGTTGCGGTATTTATGAATTCCATCGGTATGACAAACCCTGATGGATCTGCTATTATTGATTTTGCCACAGTTGCCCAAGCCAACTGGGTAGGAATTCCACCATTCCAATTATGTAAATTTGATATTACTTCGATTTTAGTTATGGCTCCTATTGCCATTGCTTCTATGATGGAACATGTTGGGGATATGTCAGCAATTTCGGCAACCGTAGGAGAAAACTTTATCGATGATCCAGGTCTACACCGTACATTAATGGGAGATGGACTTGCCACAGCTTTTGCGGGAGCTATTGGAGGACCTGCGAATACGACTTATGGAGAAAATACAGGGGTATTGGAATTATCAAAAGTATATGATCCTCGTGTTATTCGTATTGCCGCTATTCTTGCGGTAGGTTTATCTTTTGTGCCTAAATTCTCAGCCATTATTTCAACTATGCCACCTGCCATTATTGGAGGCGTTTCGTTCATGTTATATGGTATGATTTCTGCCATTGGAGTACGAAACGTAGTAGAAAATAAAGTTGATTTGACAAAGAGTCGTAATTTAATCATTTGTGGTGTAATATTTGTATGTGGATTAGGATTTAGTTCAGGCTTAACATTCACAATTGGACAAACATCAATTACTTTGACATCACTTGCCATTGCAGCAATTGCAGGAATTGTCTTGAATGCGATTTTACCTGGAAATGACTACGAATTTGGAACAAATCCTGAAGGAGACCAAAGTCGTGGTGTATACATTAAAAGCGAACAGAAAGAAGGATAAACAAATGAATTTTTCCGAAAACAAAAATATCACTATCTTTACTCATCCCTTAATTCAACACAAAATTTCTAAATTAAGAGATGAAAAAACATCAACCAATGAATTCCGTCATTTAGTTGAAGAAATCGCTATGTTAGAAGCATATGAAGCTTTATCGGATTTACCAATGGAAATGGTTGAAGTAAAAACACCTCTTGAAACAACAATGACACCTATGATTGCAGGACACAAAATGGCTGTTGTTCCTATTTTAAGAGCAGGACTTGGAATGGTTAATGGTATTTTATCTCTTGTACCTAGTGCTCGTGTTGGACACATTGGAATGTATCGTGATGAAGAAACATTTGAACCACATCCATATTACTGCAAATTACCTAAACCAATTGATCAACGTTTAATCGTTGTCACAGATCCTATGTTGGCAACAGGTGGTTCTGCTATTGATGCCATTGATCAAATCAAAAAAGAAGGTGGAAAACACATTAAATTTATGTGTATTATCGCTGCTCCAGAAGGACTTGAAAAATTGGCAACAGCTCATCCTGATGTACAAATCTATGTTGGATGTTTAGATCGTCAATTAAATGAACATGCTTATATTTGCCCTGGATTAGGTGATGCTGGGGATCGTATTTTTGGAACAAAGTAGCTTCGGCTACTTTTTTTATTGCTTTTAGGGGAAAGTAAGACTATAATACTTCAGAATTGAACTATTTTTTAAGGAGAGTATATGGAAACAAGTATGGATTTTGGGCATCAGCTCATTAATTCTTATAGTAATTTGTGTAAGCCTTTGTGTCATGAACTAAAGATTTCTCAAACCGCTTTTGATATTTTAATGTTCTTAGCGAATCATCCTAATTATACAACGGCAGGAGATGTAGTAAGAATACGACATATTAAAGCCAATCTAGTTTCAATGAATGTAGATAAACTTGTTCATGAAGGGTATTTAAATCGTATTTTAGATTGTGAAGATCGACGTCGAACAAACTTATTATTAACAGAAAAAGCACAAGAAATTATAAGAAAAGGAAAACAACTTCAACAATTTTTTGTACAATCGTTATTTAAAGATATTGATGAAAAAGAATTGACTATTTTCTTTGATGTGATGAAAAAAATCGAAGGAAATTTAGATGAAATTAAAGGAGGGAACATGCATTGACAATTTTAAAGATTTTACTCATTACTTTTTTTGCCGGTATGGGAGCCGGACTTGGAACTGGATTTGCAGGAATGTCAGCGGCAGCTGTAATCAGTCCAATGTTAATCGCATTTCTTGATATGGAACCTTATATGGCTGTAGGAATTGCTTTGAGTTCGGATGTTTTGGCAAGTGCAGTATCGGCTTATACATATGGAAAAAATAAAAACCTGGACATTAAAAATGGCTTAATCATGATGATTACAGTTTTATTGTTTACCGTTGTTGGAAGCTACGTAGCTCGTCTTGTACCAAGTCATACTATGGGAAATTTCTCAGTGTTTATGACACTTCTTTTAGGAATTAAATTTATTGTAAAACCTGTTATGACCACAAAAGAAAAAATGAACGAAGTCGATGCGAAAAAACGTGTGATTCAATCCATTGTATGTGGAATGATTATTGGCTTTATTTGTGGTTTTGTTGGTGCTGGAGGAGGCATGATGATGCTTCTTATTTTGACAAGTGTATTAGGATATGAATTAAAAACAGCGGTGGGAACTAGTGTCTTTATTATGACTTTTACAGCTTTAACAGGAGCTGTAACACACTTTGCCATTGGTGGATTACCTAATCCTTTTATCTGGATTTTATGTATCGTATTTACTTTTATTTGGGCACGAATTGCTGCTCTGTTCGCAAATAAAGCCGATGCCAAAACACTAAACCGGGTAACGGGAGCTATTTTAGTGATTTTAGGTATTGCGGTATTGTTCTTTTCATAGGAGTGTAAAGTGAAAAAAATAGTTAAACGAATCTTATTAGTACTACCAGCTGTTATTCTACAAATTCTATGGTATGTCGTCTTATTTGCCTTTATTAAAGATAAAATTCCTTTTATCAGTGAATTATTAACTTTTATGGCTTTATTCTTCGTATTGCATATCGTCAATGACCAAAGCCAATCAAGCTATAAAATGATGTGGGTTTTATTGATTATGACTTTCCCTGTACTTGGGGTTTGTTTATATATCATTGCCGGTAAAAACAGAACAAGTAAAAACTTAGATAAATATTTAACGAAATCGAAAGAAGAATTAAACTATGAATTAAAGACAAGCGAACAAGTTCAAAGTGAATTAAAAGAAAAAAATCTTCATTTGTCTCAAACCTTAAATTGTTTATCAAATTATTGTGGATCTCCTATTACATATATGAAAAACTACATTTATTATCCTTTAGGAGACAATATGTTTCCGGATATGATTCGAGCTGTTAAACAAGCTAAGAAGTTTATTTATATGGAATATTTCATTGTGGAAGAAGGAAGATTCTATAATTCTTTAATTGATATCTTTAAAGAAAAAGTAAAAGAAGGTGTCGATGTTCGTATTATTTATGATGATGTAGGATCGGTTTCAACGTATTCTTTTTCAAATGTGAAGGAATTAGAAAGCTATGGAATTAAATGTATTCCATTTAATCCTTTATTGACGATTAAAGCACAATTAAATAATAGAGACCATCGTAAAATGTTGATTGTCGATAATGAAATTGGATTTAGTGGAGGCGTCAATATTGCCGATGAATATATTAATGAAAAAGAACGCTTTGGACATTGGAAAGACATTGGCTTCTGTATTGATGGGGATGCATTGAATCATTATACGTATATGTTTATTGAAATGTGGAATGCGTTTAGTAAAGATAAAATTCAAAAAGAAAATTGTTTATTACCTGTACTTCATAACATAAATTATCAAAAAGGGTATGTGTTATCGTATTATGATTCACCTGCCAAAGATGTTCATGTATCAAGAAGTTTATTAATGGATTTATTTCACAATGCGAATAAAAGAGTATGGATTTATACTCCATATTTAATTCTAGACGACTCTATGATGGATTGTTTGTCTTCTTTGGCATTTAGAGGCGTTGACGTTCGTATTATGGTTCCAGCCATTCCAGATAAGAAAGTCGTTTATCGAATTAGTTTATCGTATTGTAAATCATTGATTGAAGCAGGCGTTAAAATTTATACATATACCCCAGGATTCTTACATGCCAAAGCCGTATTAATTGATGATGATATTTGTACAGTAGGAACTGTAAATCTAGATTATCGTAGTTTATATCTTCACTATGAATGTAATTCTGTGTTCTATCAATGTGATATTTATAATGATGTGAAAAAAGACATGGAAGATACAATGGAAAAGTCGCATTTACTTCAAAAAAATGAAATTAAAAACAGTTGGTTTTACAATGTAATCAATGAAGTATTACGATTGTTTTCACCGCTTTTATAAAGTTGAAAGTTGTACACGCTTTCAGCTTTTTTTTTTCTTGATTAATGTCAATATTTATGGATAATTATAATTGTGTGTTTATGAGACAAAAAGGTCTTTTATGGAGGAAATTATGGCAGGAATTAAAAAGACAAAAATTATTTGTACAATTGGTCCATCTTCTCAAAACAAAGAAACTTTGATAGAGATGGTTAAATCAGGAATGGATATTATGAGAATGAACTTTTCTCATGGATCTCATGAAGAACATCAAGGAAAAATTGATTTAATTCGTGAAATCAATGCAGAATTGAAAACAGATGTTTCTATTTTATTAGATACAAAAGGGCCTGAAATTCGTACAGGAGACTTCGAAAATGGTTGTGTTGAATTCAAAGGAAACTCTGATATCACAATTTGTTACGAAGACGTTGTAGGAACAAGTGATAAATTCTCAATCACTTACAAAGAATTATATAAAGACGTTCAAAAAGGATCTCATATCTTAGTGAATGACGGTGCTATTGATTTAATGGTTAAAGAAGTTGTTGACAAAGACATCGTTTGTCGTTGTTTAAACGGTGGTGTTGTTAAGAATAAACGTGGAATCAACGTACCAAACATCAAATTAGGATTTGAATACTTATCTGAAAAAGACATCGATGATATCAAATACGGATGTGAACAAGGAATCGACTTCATTGCTGCTTCATTTGTTCGTCGTAGACAAGACGTTTTAGATATTCGTAAATTATTAGCTGAATTCAATCGTATGGATGTTAAAATCATCGCAAAAATTGAAAACCAAGAAGGTGTTTCAAATGTAGATGAAATCCTTGAAGAAGCAGATGGAATCATGGTTGCTCGTGGAGACTTAGGTGTTGAAGTTCCAGCTGAAATGGTACCAATGATTCAAAAAGACATTATCAACAAATGTAATGAAAAACGTAAATTAGTTGTTACAGCTACACAAATGTTAGAAAGTATGCAACATTCACCAGTTCCAACTCGTGCGGAAGTTAGTGACGTTGCCAATGCGATTTATGATGGTACTGACTGTATCATGTTATCAGGAGAATCTGCAAACGGTGAATATCCTGTTCAAGCTGTAGATATGATGGCTCGTATTGCTTTAATGACTGAATATAACTTTGACTATGAAGGATATTATAGAAAAGCTAAATTATCGTCTCCAAACAATAAATCAGAAGCAATCTGTTTGTCGGTAGCTGAAATGGCTTCTCAATTCAATGTAAAAGCTATTATTGCCTTCACAGAAAGTGGAACAACAGCTATGAAAATGGCTAAATATAAGCCAAAATGTTTATTAATCGGGGCTACACCAAATCCTGAAACATTCCGTCAAATCAATGCTTACTGGGGAGTGCATGCAGTTATGACTCGTGAATTCACTTCTACAGGTGGAATGAAAAACATCGCAACAATTATTGCGAAAGAAAATGGATGCAAACCTGGAGATACAATCATCATTACAGGTGGTACACCAGGTGTTCCAGGGGCAACTGATTACTTAAGAATCGTTGAAATTCAATAAGATATGAGTCAATCTCATATCTTTTTTTTTGTAGGAGGAGTATGAAAAAGTTAGTTGTTGATATTCATATGCACACATTGGCAAGCGGACATGCACTGGGTATTCCAGGAACCGTTAATTCTTTCTATTATTTAAATTGAAACGTGATTCCAAGAATAATAAAAAACATCGAAGTGATACATGGATGTGAAATTAATGTATTAAATAATGGAACATTATCATTAGAAGAAAAATATATTGATTATCTTGATTATGTTCGCTTAGTACAAGCAGCTAAACAATATCACGTGGCTTTGGAAGTGAGTAATAGTTCTTTAGTAAAAAAAGACAAACGACTAAATTGTTATGAGAACTATGAAAAAATGTTGACGTTATGCCAACAATATAAAGTACCAATTATTGTGAGTTCCGATGCCCATGATCCAAGTTGGGTTGGATATTTTGATTTAGCACTTGATTTACTTGAAAAATTTCACTTTGATGAATCGTTAATCTTAAACAATGACATCGATAAATTAAAACAATTCATAAAAAAACTTGCGCTATAGATAAACGCAAGTTTTTTTTGTTAGATATTTAATAAATCAGCGTAAACTTTTAAAGCACCATCGCTGTTTCCAGCTAATACTTTTTTCGCTAATACTTTACCTAATTGAACACCTTCTTGATCAAAACTATTTAAGTTCCATACAAATCCTTGGAACATAATCTTGTTTTCAAAGTGAGCAAGTAAAGCACCTAATGAAGCAGGACACAATTGTTCACCGATGATAATACTACTTGGACGACCTCCTTCAAAGTTTTTATTAGGATTTTCGTCTTCTTTACCACACGCAAAGGCAACGATTTGAGCCGCAACATTGGCATTTAATTTTTGTTGACTTGTACTATTTTCAATTAAAACATCTTTTCCAATTTGAGAGTTTTTGAAACCAACAAATTGAATAGGAATAATATCAGTTCCTTGATGTAACAATTGATAGAAAGAATGTTGACCATTTGTACCTGGTTCACCAAAAATTACAGGACCTGTAACATAGTGAATTGGTTGACCAAAACGGTTTACAGATTTTCCATTTGATTCCATGTCACATTGTTGTAAGTGAGCAGGGAAACGAGCAAGGGCTTGGGAATAAGGAAGTAATGTTGTAGTTGGATATCCTTGAACATTTCTTTCATATACTCCAATTAAAGCATCTAATAAATCAGGGTTTTCTAAAATATTTGGATTTGTAGCTAATTTATCTTCACTTGCCATTCCTTCTAGGATTTGGGCAAATACTTCTGGTCCAAAAGCTAGCGAAAGAACCATTCCTCCAACAGCCGATACAGAACTATAACGACCACCAATATAGTCATCCATAAATACAGCTGTTAAATAATCAGGACTTTTTGCTAATGGTGAAGTTTCACTTGTAACGGCTAACATATGTTTGCTTGGATTTAAACCAGCGTTGATTAAAGCATCTTTAACGAATTGTTCGTTTGTTAAGGTTTCTAGTGTTGTACCTGATTTAGAAACAACGATGAATAAAGAATGAGCTACATCAACTGAATTTAAAACAGCTGCCGCATCATCTGGATCGACATTGGAAATAAATTTTGCTTCCATTTTGAATGTATTATTTGCTTTGGCCCAGTTTTCTAAGGCAATATATAAAGCACGTGGACCTAAATCTGAACCACCAATACCAATTTGAACAACAGTCGTAAATGGTTCTCCATTTTCATTCACGATTTCACCAGCATGTACTTTGTTGGCGAAATCAGCGGCTTTTTGTTGTTGTGAAACATAGAATTCACGTTTATTTACTCCATCAACGATGACATCATTTCCTAATTGATTACGAGCTAAGTGGTGAAGAACTAAACGATTTTCCCCTGTATTAATAACAGCTCCATTATATAATTCCGCAAATTTTTCAGTTAATTGAGCTTCATTGCTTAATTCTTGAAGTGCTTTTAATACATCGGCATCAACTTGTTTACTCGCATAGTTATAATTTAGACCAGCGGCCATTTCACAATTATAATCTTTTACACGTTGTGCTCCTGTTTCACTTGATAATTCTTTTTTTACATCTACATGATCTTTTAAATTCATTAATTTTTGATATGAATCTAAAGTATCAAAATCTTTCCAAGATACCATTTTGTATATCCTCCATATTTTCTGAAATTATTATACTAACTAAAAAATGTTTTTTCAATAAAGCATAATAAATGGTCCTCACTCAATCAATCTAGTAAGGACCCTTTATAAAATAAAATTATTCTTATTACTATTTATAAATAACATCTATCTTTTGTTGTTCTCCTTTCCTTTTTCTTGTCTACATTATAAAAATGAATCAAATATATGTAAATAAAAGTGGAAAGATTAGACGTAAAAATGGAATAATATGCTATAATTTGAAACATGAATGAAGTAAACGTATTAAAAGGAAATTTATTTTTATCAATTTTTAAATTAGCGATTCCCTTAATGATTCTAAATATTTTTAATTCACTTTATAGTTTAGTGGATACATTCTTCGTTGGACAAATTGGAGAATTAGCAGTAGGAGCTATTTCTTTAACATCTCCTATTGTCTGGTGTGCCATCAGTATTGCTAATGGTTTGGCCACAGGAGCTATGGCTATCGTATCTAAAAACTATGGAGCAGGGGATTATCAAAGAGCCAGTCGGTTTGCTAGTGAGTTCATTTATTTCAGTATTTTCTTTTCACTATTATTAACTGGAATTATCTTTTGTCTTTGTAATCCTATTTTAAATTATTTACACACGCCAACGGAATTATATACACAAGCCTATGATTACTTAAAAATAATGTCATTTGATTACTTGGGATTATTTTTCATTACGATTTATATGGCCATTCGTCAAGCATGTGGAGACAGTAAAAGCGGAATGATTGTTTCTGCTTGTGCATCCATTCTAAATATTATTTTAGATCCTATTTTTATTTTTGTTTTAGGACTAGGTGTACAAGGAGCAGGGATTGCTACGGTATTATCAAAATTAATTGTTGTACCTTATATTTTATATTCTTTATGTGATACTAAACAAAAAGTACATATTTCTTTTTCAACACATATACAATACCTTGATTGTATTTATATTATGCAAGTATCAATTCCATGTGCTTTTGGACAATTTTTAGAATCACTTGGCTTTGTGTTAATGAATAAATTTATTGTTGGATATGGAGCCATTGCGATATCGGCATATGGAGTGGGACAAAAATTGACAGATTTATTTAATATTCCTATTATGGCTTTTTGTAATACACTACCAACTTTCATTGGACAAAACTTAGGAGCTGAAAATAGTAAACGAGCTCGTGATAGTTATAAATTGACTATGCTTATAACGGTTGTATTAGGTGTTATATTATTTGTAGTCGGAATGGCTTTGGCAGATTATATGATTTTGATCTTTATACCAAACGCAAGTTCGCAGTTAATTGAAATTGCTAAAACATTATTATTCTTTACTTTATTAACAGGACCATTGTGTTCTTGGTATTTTAATTTATGTTCGGTATTTAATGGATCGGGACACACAACGATTAGTTTTGGATTGGGTATTTTACGTTTATGGGGAACGAGAATTCCTTTAATTTATTTATTTTCATATATCACAAACTGGCAAATTAATGGAATATGGATGGCTATGCTTGTAAGTAATTTAATCACATCGATTATTGCGCAGATCATATATCAAGTCTATCCTTGGACAAAAATGAAAAAATCATTTTAAAATAGACAATTCAAATGTCTGTGATAGAATAAGTCTAATTAAAAGGAGGCTCAGTATGAATTTAAAAGGAAGAAACTTTTTAACACTACGTGATTATTCACAAGAAGAAATCCGTTATTTATTGGATTTAGCTAAAGAATTAAAAAAAGATAAGAAAGAAAAAACGATTAAAAAACATTTGAGAGGAAAAAATGTTGTTCTTATTTTTGATAAAACCTCCACACGTACACGATGTTCATTTGAAGTGGCATGTTTCGATGAAGGAGCCCACGTGACTTATTTATCGAATTCTCAATTTGGAAAAAAAGAATCCATTGAAGATACGGCTAAAGTATTAGGAAGAATGTATGATGGAATCGAATATCGTGGTTTTGAACAAAAAACAGTTGAATTGTTAGCCCAACACTCGGGTATACCAGTTTGGAATGGGTTAACCGATGTAGATCATCCAACCCAAACCCTAGCTGATTTTTTAACGATTGAAGAACACTTAAACAAACCATTAAATGAAGTTAAGTTTGTATTTACTGGAGATATTCGAAATAATGTTTGTTATGGTTTAATGTATGGTGCCGTTAAGATGGGAATGCACTTTGTATGTTTAGGACCTGAACAACTTCATATTGATGATGAAGTATGGAATTACTGTCAACAAGAAGCTAAAAAATCAGGAGCTACTTTAGAATTATGTCATGATGTTTCTAGTGCTGTAAAAGATGCGGATGTTATTTATACAGACATTTGGGTGAGCATGGGAGAAGATGAAAGTCTATATGCTCCTAGAGTACAAATGCTTTCACCATATAAAGTCACTCAAGAAATGATGAAACAAACAGGAAATCCAAATACTTTATTTATGCACTGTTTACCATCTTTCCATGACTTTGAAACAAGCGTTGCCAAAGAAAAATTAGATAAATTGAATGTGGATATTCGTGAAGTGGAAGATGAAGTTTTCCGTTCTAAGAATTCGGTCGTATTTGATGAAGCAGAAAATAGAATGCATACCATTAAAGCTGTAATGGTCGCAACAATAGGAGAATAATAATATATGTTACAAGTAGGAATGAAGGCACCTGATTTTACGTGCCAAGATCAAAATGGAAATATTCATACGTTAAGTGAATATAAAGGAAAAAAAGTTATTTTGTATTTTTATCCTAAAGACAATACCGCAGGTTGTACAAAACAAGCTTGTGCGTATTCAAGTATGAAAGAACAATTTAATGAAAAAGGAATTGAAATTATTGGTGTAAGTAAAGATTCTGTGAATAGTCATAAAAAGTTTGAAGATAAACAAAATTTAACAATCACTTTATTATCGGATGAAGACTTAAAAATGATTCAAGACTATGATGTATGGCATGAAAAGAAAATGTGTGGAAAAACATATATGGGTGTTGTGCGAACAACATATGTCATTGATGAAAATGGAATGATTGTATTTGCCAATGATAAAGTAAAAGCGGCTACAGATGCTCAAACGATGATGAACGACCTTTAGTGGGTCGTTTTTTTTGATTGTATCCTTATTTTTATTGTGATAGTCTTATAAATATGGAAAATCTAATTTTTAGTTTAAATGCGACTTTACCTATTTTCTTATTAATGGTACTCGGTATGATTTTTAGAAAAACAGGAATTATAAGTGAATCGTTTGCCAAACAATTAAATTCTTTTGTGTTCTTAATTCCTTTACCGGTATTAGTTTTTAAAAACTTGGCAACCATTGATATTGTAGAAGCCTGGAATACGAAATTTGTATTGTTTTGTTTTAGCGTAACTTTGTTGAGTATACTTATTTCTTTTGTGTTATCACTGGTTTTGAAAGAAAAAAATAAAGGGGAATTTATTCAAGGTTCATATCGTTCTAGTGCAGCTCTTCTTGGAATGGCATTAATCAGTAATATATATGGAGATTCTATTATGGGTCCGTTAATGATTATTGGAAGTGTGCCTTTATATAATATTGTAGCCGTAATCGTGTTATCGTTCTTTAAAAAGAATGCGAAAATTGATAAACAATTATTAAAGAGTACGTGTATTGGAATTTTAAAGAATCCGATTATTATTGGAATTGTATGTGGAATTTTTTATTCTTTATTAAAATTACCATATCCAACTATTGTATCTAAAACGGTTAACTATATTAGTGCTTTAGCTTCTCCATTAGGATTAATGGCAATGGGAGCTTCCTTTGATTTTCATAAAGCCATGGGCTCAATGAAATCCGCTTGTATTGCCAGTTTTATGAAATTATTTGGTTTTTGTTTATTGTTTTTACCATTGGCTATTCACTTTGGCTTTGTACAAGATCAAATCGTGGCAATTTTAATTATGTTAGGTTCGGCTTCAACGGTTTCTTGTTTTGTAATGGCTAAAAACATGGGACACGATGGAACACTTTCGAGTACAATTGTCATGTTGACAACACTGATTAGTGGGTTTTCCATTACGTTCTGGTTATTTGTTTTAAAATCAATAGGTGTATTATAAAAGAGCGATGCATTGAAATCGCTCTATTTTTTTTATTACGAAGTAAATACCACGCGCTATGTGCGTGGTACTGTACCTTTT
>NZ_JBJEEX010000095.1:0-6965 GCF_051873495.1 Floccifex sp. | reverse complement strand
TTGAGTCAGCTATCCTTTTTTGTACAGGCTATTTAACTGTTACAGCCTCTTTTTACTTATAGATTGCTTTACAAATTTGAAATCTCCATTTTAATTGTTGAGAAATAGAAGATGAATGCATCTGACTTACATTACTATCATGTCGTCTATACAATAAATAAGGCTTAGAAATCCATTTTACTTTCTTTTGTTTTTCGGCTATTAAACCTATATATTGATCATGCATAGGAATAACAGGAAAAGGTAAAATATCTTGTTTTAATTTACTATCAAAAATCATACAACAACCAATATATGAATTTCGAACTATGTTATTTAAAATACCTTTTTTTACTTTACGGTATTCAAAAAAAGATGGTTCAATCTCTTTTAGATTTTCATCTACAATGATAGCATCATGTAAAACCAACGAGCAATCATCACAAATTAGATTTGCTAAATCCACTTTTCCATCTAGCCAAACATCATCTTGATCACTTAAAAAGATTACTTCATTTGATGTATGTGCTATCGCATTTTCAAAATTCTTAATAACACCCTTACCAGGTCCACTAATAATGTGAATTCTTGCATCATTAAATGATTCAATGATTTCTTTTGTAGCATCGTTACTTGGATCAAGAGAAATGATAATTTCATCTTTTTCACTTAATTGTTTTAATATGGAACACAACTGTTGTTCAATGTATTTTTCACCATTATAACAAGCCATCGCAACACTTATTGACTTTCTCATTATAACCTCCACATCAAAGAAGTTTTCTTATATCGAAGCATCAATCCAAGTTTTCTTTTTAGTAATGTATAGTGATATCCTCTTAACTTAGTTAAACGATAAAAGATTTCACTATCTTTTTTAAATAGTTTAAAACGATTTAATTCACTTTCTAAATCATTACTATTCGCTGAAAAGCTTTGATGTAAAATAGTATCGACAACTTCAATTGACTTTCCTTGGCGTTTCATTTCAAACAAAAAATAATGATCTACATAATCCAAAAACAAAGATTCATCATAGCGATAATTTTCAAATACTGATGCCTGTATGCACATTCCACTATTGATTCCAGATATATTCTTTTTATCAAGTGGTTGGCTTTCATCCCATCTTATACTTTTCCCGTTTATCATTAAACTTGGAGACAGCAAAGACTTTTCATCATAAACTTTGGGTAAACATATATCCGAATTACTTCTTTCCATCACTTGAAAATAGTCATCACTGATTTGAGTATCATCATCGAATAAACAAATTTTCTCTTTTCCTGTTAATGTTTGGGAAAAAATATAGTCAATCGCACGATTGTATGCGTATGATAAGCCTTTGTTCCCATTCATTGATAGATAAACTTGATTGTCTTGTTGTACAACCATCTGATTATTTGTTTTTATTTCTGAATTATCACAAACAATGATTTTTACATTTTGTTTTTTTAACTCATTGTATGATACACTCTGACTTATATCCATGTTATATATAACTAAAATACAATAAAACATTTTCCTAATCCTTATATAATGCAACAATATCCTTTTGAATATGATTCCAATCTCTATTTTTAGCACATTCTAAACCATGTTCAATTAAATGAGTGCGTAATGACTCATTCTGGCAAAGACTTTGAATCATATCAAGTGCTTGTTGAATATTTCCCTTTTCATAAAATAAACAATTCTCTTGATTTACTAAATATTCTATATTACCATCATTTGCTAATGCAACAACACATCCACCCGTGGCCATCATTTCTAATGGTGGATAAGAAAAACTTTCCAATAAACTTGTCTTTAATAAAATATGGCATTGTTGGTATACAGATGGTACTTCATCATATGGAATACGATGCATAAAACGATCCACGTGATACCAATCTTTAGGTTTGGCATTATAAGACATATACCATATCTCAAATTTATCAAAGTCCAAACAATTCGTAATTTTAAAGCTTTCATCCACATTTTTATGAGGTGCTGAGCAATCTCCTTCAATCAAAATACGAATTTTTCCATTCCAATTTCTTGATACAAAATTAAAGCGATTACTATCTATACCATTGTATGCGTATTTCGCATCTTTATAAAATTCTTCTTTCAACCAATCCTGACACCATTTAGAAATAGTCAAAAACCGTACATCTGTTTTAGGACTATAGCTTTGTTGTGCTTGAACTTTTAATGAATCTGAGAAATTGTAAAAATCAGTTTCAAAATTTTGAACTAAATATTTTTTAACTTTTATATTTTTAATTTCATCCATCATAGAACAAGTTGCCCACATAGTCGCAATTGCCTGATCAATATGGAAATCTGTGTCATGTCCTAAAACCGGAAAAATATGATTTTCAAATTCATAGCTTTGAATTGTATCGTATAAAGATAAAATAGAAACATCATATCCATTGTCTTGAAGAATTTCCATATGATGAAGGGCAACCATAATTCCCCCACTAATTTCTAATTTAGAAACAACAAAACAAATATTAGGATGAATATATTGTTCTAATTGATGAACTAAATGACCAGCACGATACATAGTCGTACAATTTCTTAAACAATATTCATAGGCATTGTTAGCTAATGTATCTCTCAAGTTTTTGGATTCAATACAAGCAAGTAAATTATTTTTCCAATCATTTAGTGTCTTACATAATAAGCCTGTTTTACCATTTTCGATACATTCTTTAAATGCACCTAAATCACTTGCTACGGTACATGTTTTAACTAATGAAGCTTCTATCCATTTATTTTCTGATTTTGCCTCATTAAATATAGATTCACACAATGGAGCAATATTAATATCCATTTGACCAATTAATTCAGGAAGCTTTTTATAATCCATAAAAGGATGCGTCACAATGTTTGTTTTTCCCTTTGTATCAAGTTCACCACAAACATGTAATTCGACATTTGAATACTGTTCTAAAATTTCTTCTAATACAGGATAAATCATTTCAAAATCAGCATTGTGAGTAATAGAACCACTAAAGTATCCAATACGAATAGTATCATGTACATCCTTTTTTACTTTCTGTGACGCATTAACCATTTCTATGCTTGCACAATTACGATTAATAATTACTGTATCAACGTATTGTAACAACTCATTTTGAAGAGCCTTGGTAGTCGTTATCGCAACATCACACATTGCTAAGCATTGACCCATTCTTTTTACATCATTGTCGTATTGTTGTTTGTTATCCATTGATTGGACATATTCGATTTTATCTGTATATTTAGTATCAATCACTAAATCATCAACATCAAAAAAAACCGTCTTATTTAATTGTTTAGCTATTTTGATGAATTGTTCAATTTCATCAGTTAAAACACAACGAAAAAACACAAATGCACGGTATTTATAAACCATATCAAATTGAATAGATTTATAAAAAACTTCATCTGTTTTGTATCCACATAATTCACATTGTTCTCTTTGATGCGTTACGCGATATCTACTAGGATGTGGTAAAAGTTGAGGATCACATCCATTAACGAATAAAATATCTTTTGCACATCCAAAATTCTTTTTGCTTTCTTGTTTTACTTTCACATACCTTTTAGCATGTTTAATAACGCCATTTATTCCATCTGTTTTTAATACACTAATTGCTTTTTGGGTTAAATTTGCCATAATTGTTCCTTCTTTTAAAAAAGGAATACATATTGTATTCCTCAATTTCTAGTAATAATAACCATATTGGTAAGCATATAAATCAGCTTGTACTTGAGCATCAATTTCTTCTGAGCTTAAAGCACCTTCTGATTCAGTCGCATTTAAAGTATCTTCTACTGTATCTGAAGAATATCCTTGTAAAACAGCACTTATCTTTTCTTGAGCTATACGAACCGATTCATCATATGGTACAGTGACCGATGCTTCTGAGCCTAAAGCTGCACACAATGCCATATCACCGTATCCTGAAATTTGATAGCTTTCAAATTTCCATTCTGGCATTGCTTGAATTTGGAATTTAATTAAATCCGTAATTTCTTTCATTGTTAAGTTGGTTTCAAAAGCTGAACTTAAAGCCTCTAATAAAGAAGAATATTTTGTGATAATATCTTTACTTGTTGCCTTTTCAAAGATAGCCATTAATACTTGTTGTTGATTACGAACACGTTGATTATCACCATCTAGATAGGCATGTCTTTCTCTAGCATAAGCTAAAGCACGTTTTCCATCTAAATGGTTCCAACCCTCTACAACGCCTTCAAGTGTATGATCCGCATAGAAAGTTGATACAGCCATTCCAGGTTCAACATATACATCAACACCACCTAGAGCATCAACAATATCAATAACACTTGAGAAGTTTGCTCTAAAAGTATAGTTTATTTCAATTCCTAAAAAGTTTTCTACCGTTTTTTGCGTCGTATTAATACCATAAATTCCTGTATGCGTGATTTTATCCATAGCGCCTACTACACAAGCATCTTCATAATCACAATATGTTGCCATATAAGTATCACGAGGAATACTTGTTAAAAGAATCGTTGATGTTTGAGGATTAATGGTAACCACCATATTTACATCACTACGAGATAATTCTCCTACATCACCATAGGTATCATTACCTGATACTAAAATATTAAATGGTTCATTTGTAATATCTGATACCGCTAATGCTTCATTTTTAGATTCAGTATAATAAGTAGTTTGATAAATAACTTTTGTTTGCGAATCAAAATCAGTATAAGATTCCATTTCCAATACATTAGTACGATATGTTTCATTTAAGATAATTGCATCAACATCATTGTTATACAACGAATGAATTGCTTCTTGCACACTATTTGAAACAACAATCTCAAATGGTAAATCTTTTTTATCTTCTACTTCATATTGTTTACATAAGTCATTTATACTTTGTTTTGTTCCATATGTATCAATTGATTTTAAAGTTGCTACTTTTTTATTGGAAAGATCATTTAAATCATTTATATCAGAAGAAGACATCGAAATGACTGACACTACGTTTTCTATTTTTCCTTCATTTGTTGTAACAGCATCAATCATGTTGCTTGTTTTATACAAATAAAAATTTCCAGCTCCACCAACGACACAAAGACAAATCACAATTAATGAAATGAAAAACTTTGATAAAAAATGATTCGTAAAAAAATTCAACAAAAGAATAAAAATCAAAGCAACCAACGCAATTGCAACCGAAATAGGTGCAAGTAAATTAGTTGGGATAAAGTTCATTTTAATTAATTGAAAAATTAATAAGCCAATACATAGCAACAATAAAATAGACAATACAATAGAAAAAATTCTAAAAACAATTCCTTTTTTCTTCATTTTATCCTTCTGCATTCCTTTCCTCTACATCGTTAGATGAACCACCTTGACGCACAGCTTCAATTTTGTCATGAGTTGTTTGAATAGATAATTCATCCGGAACTAATACATATGCATAGGTTCCTAAACTAGCACAGAAATCATTTCCATCGTATCCTATAAGTGAGGTACTTTCAAATTGCCATTTAGGAAAATTACCAAATTCGAATTTCAATAATTTAGAAATAGAAGCTGCTGGCATATTCGTTTCAAATGCACCTGATAAAGCGGATACAAAATTTGGATAATTCAAAAGCATCGTCGGCTTAGTTAAAGATGAAATCAATGCCTTTAAAACAATTTGTTGATTTCGTACACGTTGATTATCTCCATCTATATATGCATGGCGTTCACGCGAAAAAGCAAGTGCTTGTTTTCCATTTAAATGATTCCAACCTTCATTTACTCCCCCAAGTGTTGTGTCTGCATAAAAAGCATCAACAGCTAATCCAGGTTCAACATAAACATCCACTCCACCAATCGCATCTACCAAGTTAATTAATGAAGAGAAATTAACTCTTACATAATAATTTATTTCTGTATTTAAAAAATTCTCAATTGTTTTTTCTGTTGTTTGTACACCATATAAACCTGAATGTGTTAATTTGTCATATAATTCTTGATCACTGTATCCATCTGTTAATTCAGCAATTGGTACATAGTAATCACGTGGAATACTTGTCATTAATACCGTAGCTGTTTTAGGATTAACTGTTACAAGCATGTTCATATCACTTCGTGAATTTTCACTAAATTGTCCATAACTATCATTTCCACTAATTAAAATAGTAAATGGCTCACTATCCACACTTACATCATCCAAAGAATCCTCAATATTCTTTTCATTATCTGTATAATATGTAGTTGAGTAAACAGGTGTTGTACGATTCACAAACATGCTATATGTTTCATCAGAAGTAATGACACCACTAAATGACTCATTAAAAAGAATACCATCAATATATCCATTATATAAATCATCAACCATTTCAAATATGTCATCATAACTTATCGAACTATATTCAATTCCATCTGATTGTAACGCAGAACTTAAACGACTTAAATCATCTACGTCCATAGAACTAAAATAGCCTAGTGTTTTTCCTGATAACTGTTGTTCATCTGAAATTGTATCATTCATCACTCTTACACTTAATGTATTCGTAATTTTAGTCGTTAAATTTGTAACAGAATCAAATGCCTTATTTGTTTCAAATAAATAATAGTTTCCAACGCTATAAACAAAAGACAATATTAAAACTAGAATTGAAAAAATGAAGCGTGATAATCCTTTTTTTGATTTAAAAACCAAAAAAATCACAAACAATAATGTAATAGTAACTAAAATTATACTAATTGGAAGAACAAAAAATATAGGAAGTACATTTAAACGAATCAGCTGAATAATTAATAAAGCCGTGATAAGAATCAATAAAATTGAAAATAATAATGAGAACACTCGGAAAAATTTACTTCCTTTGCGTCCATTTTTTCTTTTAGCCATAAATTTTACCTGCCTTAATCTTTTCTATGTTATCATAAACCACTAGTAAATGTCTAATTTTAAATAAAATAAATATCCACCAGCCTAGCTGGTGGTTTTTCAGTTTCGGGCATAGCCCTG
>NZ_JBJEEX010000094.1:0-7256 GCF_051873495.1 Floccifex sp. | reverse complement strand
ATACCTGTGGTTGGTTTATCTCCAACTGAATTAATGCCATGCCCGGCACACAGAATAGAAGATTGTCATTAGACAATCTTCCTTTTTTTTAATTAATTTCTTGTTGTTTCACTACGCATGAACAATAAAATAAAGCTATTGTTAGTCGATAATCTTTTTCATTGTTTTGTTTATCAAGTTCACAAGGAGCATCGTGGAAAATGTGACGATAATATTGCCCGTTTTTATATTTATTTTGATAATCGATCATCGTCCATATTGTATATACGTTCTTAATCAGTCCATCATCTTCTAAAAATGGTACATTGGCTTTATTTTCAATGATGCTTTTCCCTGCACATTCCGCAAGATTCATCGCCTTAGTTGGATCTTCACTTGCCAATGGATCTATTTCAAGATGAATATAAATAATTTCGTTTGTCGTTGGGACCTTTAAACGAGCAATTACCAATGCTTCATAATTTTCATACCCCAAAGGAACATCCTCCATAATTCCTTCAATACAATCCATAATTTCTTCTACACTCTTGTCCTGAAATTCCTCAGTAGCGCTTTGCGCATAAATTGCGATCACTTTCTTACTTAAAACAACTTTTTTCGCGATTTCTCTAAAACTATACATTTTTTATGTACCTCCTTTATATATATTCGAAAAAAAATTGAATTTGTAAAAAAATATTTTAAAAATTTACACAAAAAAAGATGCATTAAGCATCTTCTTCATTTGGATTATTGATAGCACTCACAATTTGAATTCCATCCGATTCTAAATATTCTATTGTTAAGCTGTCCCCATTTTTTAGGAAAGCCAATTGTTCTTCGTATTTCGTTGTGAAATCCATGCGATATTTTTTACCATTTTCGTCTTCAAAATAATAAATTGTATTTCCATCCACAAATACTTTATTTAGATTGTTTACCTTGATTGTTTTTTCTTGATAAACATCTTGATCATTGCTTTCTTTTCCTTGTAAAGCAATCATTTGTTTCTTCAATACATTCAATCCTTGATCAACGGAAACTGTTGTGACTTTTTGATAATCTGTTGCATCAACCATCGCATACATCTTCAATACACTTTGACTTGAATTATCCGTATCTGAGCGAAGTGACATCAAATAAGTTGGATATCCATTTACATTGACAAGAACTGGGAACGTTGCTTCATATCCATAGTTTTGTACTTCGTCTTCAGCTGATTTCATTGCACTTGTTTCATTGGCACCTGGTGCATCAATACGCAATGCTTCATGTGTTCTTAAATTAACTAAGACAAATCCTAAGTTACTTGAATCTGAGTTCACACTTGTGATTCCTGTATATAACCAAATATCACCGTCTTTTTCAATATAGTTATACCCACTACTTGATTTAATAACTCCTTTTTGACCAATCATAGAGTTAATAAATCCTTTTTGAAGAGAACCATAATCATCAATTTCTTCAATAACCAACGACTCAGGGAAAATACGATCCGACCATGTAGGAACAGAATCTACGTCGTATTTTTTACTTTCTCCTGTAATTGGATCCATAAAAACAGCTCCTGTTACATATTTTTTATTACCAACTAATTTATAAGAATACGTTGTACATACATACCAAGGACGTCCTTCTTCATCTATTTCAAAAGAAGGAGAACCAAAAATTTCCGTTGGATATTGGAAACGCAAATGACGCATTAAATTCTTATTGAATAAACTAGATGGAACATATTTCATATTGTCATATCCTAAATCTGATAAACGAACCAACTTAGCCGTTCCATTTGTTGAATCAACCGTAATATAAGCAGGAATTCCATCTTTCTGGTTTGCCCACCATTTAAAGAAATCCGCATATTCCAATGGTGTTACACGATATACACTATCTTTATAAGAAATCTGTGTATATTCATCACTTACTTCAAATTGTGAAACCCAATCCGACATTTGTCCCATGACACGATCTCCTAACGCTTCGGTTGTATCTCGGTCAATGATTGCGGTTTTACTAAAATCTACTTCACTAATCGTTGAGAAATCGGCATCCTCAATATTAATTCTTTTAGCATATTCTGATGCATGGAAGAAACGAGCCGATGCGAATCCTAGTAGACTAGGTGCTAATACAATCACAACAATAAAACTAATTACACCTTTACCTGGTGCTCTTACTCCTTCTTTTTTACACATCGTTAAAATTAAAGCTAAAATGATTATTGCTGGTCCAAAGAATGACCAAAACGATAGCGCATGCCAATTCAATGGTGGCAGCGCAATGTAATACGCAACAGCCAATACAAGAACATACACAATCAAAGCTTTTGTTCGACTAATATGAATTGTGGGGTAATTAAAATTATTAAACATATACCATCATCCTTTTCTTTATATTCTTTTTAGAGGCGTTGAAGCAAATATTTCAACTGCCTGATAATACGAATCAATCGCAAAATTAGATTCAATCGCTACTTGTAGACAAAACATAACCAAACGCGTATCAAATGCTTGCATGTTTTCATCTAAATAAATAGCAGGATATTGCTTTAATTCTTCTTTTATGCGAATTAATTCTTGTTCCTTCATTTCTTTTTTTAATACAACTACATTTTCTTCTTTAACAGCCTTTAATCCATTCAACAAAGAGACATATGGTTTATCCGATAGTCTTACATACATGCGATTATTCTCAGGCATGAAGTTTTCTAATTCTTCCATAGATAGACACTGAATAATCTGCTGGCAATCGTTGTCTTGATCAAAATAGGCAATAGAAGCATTTTTTCCAAACACTAAAGCTGAATACTTCATTTTAATCTTCCTTTTTTAAATCCTTAGGGTGCGTAATCTTAATATTTGATTCATCTCCTAAAACCATTTTGACTCTTACATCACTATACCATTCCACTAATTGAGCATCATCCGTACCAATACGTCCTTCTAGTTTGGCTTTTTCTTGACACGAACGAAGAAGT
Organism: Floccifex sp.; assembly: GCF_051873495.1. Classification (NCBI taxonomy): domain Bacteria; kingdom Bacillati; phylum Bacillota; class Erysipelotrichia; order Erysipelotrichales; family Erysipelotrichaceae; genus Floccifex; species Floccifex sp. Next base: position 4,300 of record NZ_JBJEEX010000094.1, on the reverse strand, counting down.
TCTGTTTTAAAACACTGTGGTGTCTGGGCATTATAAACCATTGAACGTGTTAATGTTTCTTGTACATATCCATCTACAACAATCTTAGATGTATCCACACTTGGAACCATCAATAAACAAGCATCTTCTTTTTCTAATGTTTGTTTTAAAGAATTTAATTGTTCTTTTTTCAAATAAGGACGTGCCCCATCATGAATAAAAACATATGGACTCTTTACTTTCTGAACCCCATTGTACACACTATCTTGTCTTGTTGCTCCTCCCGTAACAACCTCAATTTTATTTTCTCCTTTATATAGATTTTGTACTTGTTCTACTTCATCCATAGCACATACAATGATAATTTGTTTACAATCATTATCTTCTTTAAACAAAGACAAACAACGATCTAAAACCGTTTCTTGATCTGTTATATGATAAAAGACTTTATTATAATTTAATTTTGAGCGGCTACCTGATCCTGCAGCCATAATACATACACTGTAATTCATAGTATGCATATTATATCAGATATCAGGACAAAAAACTTCTGTTTCTAAAAACCACCGATCTCTTTCCCAGTATAAATTCCGAATTTGATTTCCAAATTGGCATTGATAACATTTTCCACAGCCTCCTGCTTCTGAAAATTTATTACAAACCTGTAGGACTCGATCCACTTTATATAATTTTTCTTTCCATTTCACATACATAGGAACGAGATTTCCGTTTTGTTCAATCATCGTTACTACATCAATATAATATTTAAACAACATAGCATCACCGCTTTGATTATAATTTATAAGCAACTTTTACGCAACTTTATTTTGTAATTGCATAAAAGTCGCAATCTGATACAATAAAAATATGAATATACAAGAAATTATCAACGAGTACAAAAGACAAACTCACGTCACCAATGAATTCATTGCCAAAGAAATCGGTGTCACAAAATCGACGGTATCAAGATGGTGCAATGGCCAAATCAAAAAAATAAATCCCGATACCTTAAAAAAGTTATCTGATTTATTAGGTTTAGACTTCGAACAAATGACAAGCATCGCTCAATTCACATTTGAAAAACCCATTCTAGGAACGGTGAAAGCTGGATATGGCCTATTTGCCGAAGAAAACATCGAAGGATATTTAGCAGTAAGTGAATCTGAATACCAACAAGGAGATTATTTTTTACGAGTAGAAGGAAATTCGATGATTGATGCCAAAATTCATGATCAAGATTTACTTTATGTAAAAGCAGTAAACGATGTAAATACGAACACAATTGCCATTGTATTAATCGAAAGAGAAGAAGTTACTGTTAAACGAGTAATCAAAAAGAAAGAGGGCCTTATTTTAGAAGCTGCAAACCCTTACATTGAATCAAGGACGTTCACATGGCAAGAAGTTGAAGAACTTCCGGTACAAATCATTGGCAAAGTAATTTACGCAAGAAGAAATTTTTAAGGTAAGTCCTAGGACAGCACAATTTTTTCAGGTTGTCTAGATTGTGTTTATACTTTTTTTCAGATATACTCATAGTACACGAAATAGAAATAGTTGAAGTGTCAACTATTTAAAAATAAAGTAAGGAGTGCCAAAAAATGAAAGTCATTAAACGAAGCGGTGAAGAAGTCCTTTTCGATGTCAAAAAAATTGAAAATGCGATTCGCAAAGCAAACAAAGCAACAACACATTCACAAATGAGTGAAGCCCAAATTTTAAACATTGCCAATACGGTATTACACAAATGTGAAGCATTAAGAAGAAGTCCTAATGTAGAAGAAATCCAAGACATGGTTGAAACAGAAATCATGCGTGAAAAATATTTCTCAGTTGCCCACAACTACATTACTTATCGATATGAACGTGCTTTAGTTCGTAAAGCCAATTCAACCGATAAACAAATTTTAAGTTTATTGGAACGCAACAACGAAGAAGTAAAACAAGAAAACTCTAACAAGAATCCTTTAGTCAACAGCGTACAAAGAGACTATATGGCAGGTGAAGTTTCTAAAGACATTACACGTCGTTTCCTTCTTCCTCAAGAAATTATCGATGCCCATGAAAATGGTTTAATCCATTTCCATGATTCTGATTACTTTGCTCAACATATGCACAATTGTTGTTTAGTAAACCTAGAAGATATGCTTCAAAATGGAACCGTTATTTCGGAAACAATGATTGAAAAACCACATAGTTTTTCTACTGCATGTAACGTTGCCACACAAATCATTGCCCAAGTTGCCAGCAGTCAATATGGAGGACAAAGTGTTACACTTTCTCATTTAGCTCCATTCGTGCAAGTATCTCGTGAAAAAGCTCGTCGTGAAGTAAAAGAAGAATTTGAATCATTAAATATGCCTTATGACGAAGAAAAAATCAATGCCATGGCAGAAATGAGAGTTCACCGTGAAATTGAAAAAGGTGTGCAAATGATCCAATACCAAGTCATCACTTTAATGACAACAAATGGACAAGCACCTTTCGTAACAGTTTTCATGTATTTAGATGAAGTAGAAGAAGGTCAAACTCGTGATGACTTAGCTTTAATCATTGAAGAAATGTTAAAACAAAGAATCAAAGGTGTTAAAAACGAAAAAGGAGTATGGATTACGCCTGCCTTCCCTAAATTAATTTATGTATTAGAAGAAGACAACATTCATGAAGATTCAAAATATTGGTATTTAACAGAATTGGCTGCTAAGTGTACAGCTAAACGTATGGTTCCTGACTATATTTCTGAAAAGAAAATGAAAGAATTAAAAGTCGATCAAAATGGAGATGGTCATTGTTACCCTTGCATGGGATGCCGTTCTTTCTTAACACCATACATTGATGAAAACGGTAAACCTAAATACTATGGACGCTTTAACCAAGGTGTTGTCACAATTAACTTAGTTGACGTGGCTTGTTCTTCTAAAGGAGTTATGGAAGATTTCTGGAAAATCTTAGATGAACGCTTAGATTTATGTTACGAAGCCTTGATGATTCGTCACAAACGTTTATTAGGTACACCAAGCGATGTTGCTCCTATTCTATGGCAAAACGGAGCCTTAGCTCGTTTAAAGAAAGGGGAACCAATTGATAAACTATTATTCAATGGATATTCAACTATTTCATTAGGATATGCTGGATTATGTGAATGTGTTCGCTACATGACAGGTGTACCTCACACAGATCCTGTAGGATGTGAATTTGGTCTAAAAGTTATGCAGTATTTAAATGATGCTTGTGCTAAATGGAAAGAAAAAGAACACATTGATTTCAGCTTATATGGAACACCAATGGAATCTACAACTTATAAATTTGCGAAATGTCTACAAGATCGTTTTGGTATTATTCCAAATGTAACAGATAAAAACTACATCACAAATAGTTACCATGTTCACGTAACTGAAAACATTAATGCTTTCGACAAATTGACTTTTGAAGCTCAATTCCAAAAATTATCACCTGGAGGTGCCATCAGTTATGTTGAAGTTCCAAACATGGAAAACAACATCGATGCTGTATTGGCAATCATTCAACATATTTATGACAATATCATGTATGCGGAATTAAACACTAAGAGTGATTACTGTCAAGCTTGTGGATACACAGGAGAAATCCAAATTGTGGAAGATGAAAACCATAAATTAGTTTGGGAATGTCCTTGTTGCCATAACCGTGATCAAGAAAAAATGAATGTTGCGCGTCGTACTTGTGGATACATTGGAACACAATTTTGGAACCAAGGTCGTACTCAAGAAATCAAAGAGCGTGTACTTCATCTATAGAAGATAGGATTGCCTATCTTCTTTTTTCATGTCAATAAATACTTGTACAAAGAATCAATTCAATGAATAGGAAATTTATGATAGAATAATTTCATGGAAAAATATAAAAAAACACTCACAAAACTATCACAAATACTTGAATTCATTGTTGCGATTATTGTTTTTATTGCCATTATATTTGGTATTCTTCATTTATATAATCCTTTTGTAGAATATATCACTCATGGAAGCAATGATACCAAATACTTTATGGAATTTTTGACAAGTGTATTAAACATTGTCATTGGCATTGAATTCTTCCGTATGCTTTGTACAACCGAAATTGATAGCGTATTAGAAGTCGTTATGTTCTTATTGGCAAAACACTTAATTGTTTATGAATTAAATGCTTTTGATAGTTTATTAATGGTAATTGGAATCGTTGTTGTATTTATTGTTAAAAAGGTATACCAAGAAAAAGAAAGTAAGAAGCTAGAATCCTAGTTTCTTATTTCGTATTATAGAATTAGAAATTATTAATGTAATATAATCTAATTCTATTTTTA
>NZ_JBJEEX010000093.1:0-1616 GCF_051873495.1 Floccifex sp. | reverse complement strand
CGTTCCATTGATAGGAGTTAATGTTAAAAATGCATCTGATTCTTGAACATCAACACCTTTCCAAATACCCCTAATATTAATCTTTCTACCAGAAACCGTTCCTACGCATACAGCACAATATTCTACGTCCATCGTATATTTTGATAGAGTCAATGTCATTTGTGCTATGTAATTTGAAGGCACTATGATTGGATAGGTTCTGTTGATAGAGACACTATGTTCTTCTGTTTCGCCATAAGTAAAATCCTGACCCTCTGAAACTGAGGTGCTTATTTCTCCATTGGCAATAAACGGAACTTTAACTTTGAACTTAGTGGTCACATTAACACTATAGGATGTCCTTTTATTAAAAGATGACGTTTCTTTATAGCTGTCAGAAATCGTAAAAGTATGATTCTGATCTATTGGACCATTATTGGTAAATTTATCCGAAAAAACCACATCCGGTATGTTAGATAATGTTGATGCATTTGTATCAAATGTGACACTTTCAATTTTAAAATCTTCGACGGGTATAATCGAAAACTCCTGTCGTGGTAATTTCGCATATTTTTCTAAAGACACCTTTGAATCATTTGCCGTAATCACACTATAATAAACATCATACAAAGATCCACTATTGCCCTGCCGTGGGTAATCTTGATTTTCAATGATGAATGATTCATTTGAATATTCGCCATAACGAATATCCCAAGATGCGCCAAAAGTAGATGTGTTACTAGATGGTTTAGCGTACACAACTTTCACATCTGGGTTACTGGAATAAGCTCCAAGACTAATAGGTGTATTTGTCTTTTTTGAATATATCAAATATGGTATTCCTGTGTAAGCCGGTAAAGTTTTAATATAAAATTGTTGAGATACATCATCGTCTTTACAATCCTCAAAAGTCAGTTCTTTGCCTTCTCCGCTAACATCCAGAAAATGTTTTGTAGAAGTATTCCCTTTAACCTGTAAATAGATAGGAATCTGATCTAATTGGTGAAGTTCTTCATACAAATCTGAGTATGAAGATGTAGAACGTGTTTTGACCTGTAACTTTCGCATCATTACACTATCCCCTTCCAATGGAATGATGGAATCAAGCTCACAAGATTTAATCAAACTTGCATCATACTTAGTTGACAATAAGTCTTGTGAATTTACTTCAGATTCTGAGATTAGTAAATCTTCATCAGAACATGCAGAAATAAAGCAGCAAATAGCCACAAAAACGAGCAGTGAAAGAATTTTCTTCATATACATATAATTTTATTAATGTTATTTGAACGCCAATTTGTTAAAACGACAGATTTGTTTATGCAATTATTATGATTTCTTGTTTTATATTGTTATGTAACCAGTAGCAACCCAATTATCACATTCTATACTGATGGAGAGTCGTCCATTATAATCTTCCGGAATATCCAATGTGGTATTAGTAATTGAAGAATAGGCAATAATATTTCCATTTTCATCACATAGGAATATTTGTACATCAATATCCACTGAACCCGAAATCTCTATTTGACGTAGTTCGTCATCATAATATACATCAATAGGGATTCTCATAGGTGAACGGCGTACAGTTGTACTTCCATCCACATTACCTGTTTGCCATTTTTCCATAGCGACCC
>NZ_JBJEEX010000092.1:0-35065 GCF_051873495.1 Floccifex sp. | reverse complement strand
GTTGAAATTATTCAATCGAGATATTAGGGTTGTCCGAAATCTTGACATAGTACCAGTACAGTAATTTGAAAATCCGTCTGTATCAGGACTTATGCGATGATGTTGTCAGTCGGGAAGAGTACGGAGAAATGAATACTCGCTTTGCGCAGAAGATAAAAGAGGCACAGGATAAGATTCAGGAAATCCGCGAAAAGAAGCAGGAGGCATTAAAGCACGACACACTGCTTCCTACTTGGTTGGAAGAATTTAAGCAGTACGAACATATCAAAACGCTCGAACGCAGGGTCGTGGTGGAACTGATTGACCACATAGATGTTCATAGCAAAACAGAGATTGAAATTCATTTCTGCTTCGAGGATTAACTGCACAGTATCACAGAAAAATTTATGGAATATCAAGCACATCATGGAAATGAGGTGGCAGAGGAATGAAATGGGTCAGTTATACAAGGTCGATTTCCAGCAGGATCGGAGAATAAAATCCATCCGATACGATTGCAGAACAGAATGAGCGCATTGCACGTTATCTAAAAAAGCGCGGGTGCAGCGTATCCGAAAAATACAGTGATCGCAAGAGAACAGCAGAAGCCACAGAGGGCTTTGACAAATTGGTACAGGATGGGATGGCGCGGAAATTTGATGCAGTTGTTGTGGATTCTATCTTCTGCTGTGGAAGAACCCTTCCGTTTGCCATTGAAGCACTGTAGAGGACGTTCTATCCGCTTGGCATCCAATTTGCAGTTGTGGAAGATGACTTTTGCAGCGCAGATAAAACTGCCGAAGAAGTTGCAGAGTATTTCAATGGAAAGACCATTGATAAGATTCGTTCGGAATTTATTACCAATCGCCAGAATCACTTTGAAGAAGGTACATTGACCCATCGACAGGCTAAATATGGTTATGCGCTGTCGGAAGATCGCAGAAACCTTGTTCTTAATCCTGAGAGCGCACAGGTTGTAAAGCTGATTTTTCAGATGTATCTGGAAGATATGAAAATCCCGGAAATCGCAAGAGCATTGGATGCACAGGACGTTCCATCTCCACAAATCCAGATGGCAAAGAAAAAAAGGTCAAGAACAAAAATCAAGTGGCCGGATTCAACCATTCGCTCGATTTTGAAAAATCCACTCTATATCGGAAAGTGTACGCTGACACTGGCAAAGGCAAAGCGAGAATTGGAGGTTCCGGCGATTGTTTCAGAGACGGAATTTCAGAAAGCTCAGAAAAAGTTGGAATCTACGAGGTTGCCTTCGAGAAAAAAGGCCCGAAAAAAACCAAATCTACTCTTCAAAAAAATCTATGACAAAGAAAGCGGAAAAGGTCTGCTGTGCAGAACATCAGAAGATGAAAGCCAGCAAATCTATTCGTTTGACAAGGGGTATAGATGCTTCTCTGGAAAAGCCCCTTTCATCGAAAGCGAGAAAATCCTTCGAGAGATTCTTTCAGCTTTGGAAAAAGAAAAAATGCAAGCTGTGCATATTGATAGGGTGCTGGACTTGAATCCTGAGAAAGTCAAGCAGTGCATGGATGCTGGACTGTTGCAGTACAGAAAAAGAGCAAATGAGATCGTTGCGCACTTGATGGCCAAGGACGATGAACGAACAGCAGTTTATCGGGAATACGAGCAGGGATCAATTTCGCTAGAACAGGTAGATGAGTATGAACATCAGTATCAGGGAGCAGTCCAGAAGCAGGAAGCGGACTTTAAAAAAGTAATGCTGGCTGTTAATGATATAGAAAAAGCATTTAGCCATGGGAATCCCTGGTTGATGAAGTTCCGAGCGATTTCAATTCCTGAAAAATTGGAGCGCACACATCTTAAAGAATGGCTTGACCATGTATGGATCGTAGATTTTGAACAGGTAGAAGTGATCCTACAAGAAAGCGAGTGGAAGGGATTCTTCCCGGAAGAATGGCTGAACAGCGGAGAGGAAGATTGTAATGGCAAGAAAGAGTAGAAAGAATATGATGCCACAGGCTGCTGTGCAGGAGGCCGTACAGCAAAACGAAAAAGAACTTCTGCGCACGGCAGCGTATGCGCGGCTGTCGGTTGAGAACGGCGGGCATGAAACAGAAGATTCCCTGCACACACAGATTTTGCAAATTCATAATTATATCAGGGAAAACCCGGAACTGACGCTGACCGATACCTATGCAGACAACGGTTTTACGGGAACACGTTTTGACCGACCAGAATTTGAGCGTATGATGCAGGATGTACGGACAGGCAAAATTCAGTGCATCGTTGTGAAGGACTTATCTCGATTTGGTCGTGACTATATCGAAACGGGAAGCTATCTGGAAACTATTTTCCCGATGCTCCATGTTCGCTTTATCGCCATCAACGATGATTTTGACAACATCCGGCAGTCGGATGTGGATAGTCTTGCGGTTCCCATCAAGAACATGGTAAACAGCTTTTACGCTAAGGACATTTCAAAGAAAATCAGCCTTAGTTACCAGATGCGCCGTGAAAAGGGAATCCCTACATCGTGGTGTACCCCGTATGGCTATCAGTTGAACCAACAGGGAAATAAGTTTGAAGCGACTGAGGATGCGAAGTGGGTCAAACTGATCTATCAATGGTATCTTGCAGGAGTGAGCACAAACGAAATTGCCCGCAGGTTGGAATTTTTAGAAGTGGCAAGGCCGAACGAACGGCTGAATCGCAAATTGCATGAGGGAGATGACTCTACCTATAATAAATGGCACCCCAGTACGGTTCTTCGTATTTTAAACAGCAGTGCCTATATTGGAGAACTGGTATCGGGAAAAACGCAAACTGCATCATACAAAGGGATTGGCCTCCATCCTGTGGAAAAGAAGGAATGGCATATTGTTGAAAACGCTCATGAAGCAATCATTCTGAAATCGGATTTTGAAAAAGTGCAGGCACGGCGGGAGCAGAATAAGGAAAAACGGGAAAGGGCGATGGCTCGTTCCAAAGCAACCAGAGAGAAGTGTTATAACCATCTATCGGGAATGGTTTACTGTGGTTGCTGCAGACGCAACATGACGTTTGAACGGCGTGTGCATGGTACGGTGAAAGAAACGCACTATGGAGTGTTCATTTGCAAAAGAAAGAAGAACACGACTCCCTGTGCCTATCATGCGGTGCCGGAGAAAATGCTGATGATGGTGGCGATGGATCAGATTCATCATCTGGTGTCTACCATGTGTGAAGAAGAAAAGCTGGTAAAAGACATGATGCGCGGCAGCAATCTAGATTCAGCCCGTTCCATCAAGATGAAAGAAAACTCTATCCTGTTTCGGATTCAGGAAGCTGAAGAACGGCGGTTGCGCTTATATGAGGACTATAAAGCTGAAATTCTGGACGAAGATGAATACAGTCAGCTAAAGGAACACTACATAGCAGAAAAGCAGCGGTTGGAACATGAACTGCAAAAGCAGCGTCAACGTGCATTGGAACTGGAAAAAAGAATCAAAATCTGCGATGCGCAGATGGAGCGGATGCGCGGGATTCTGAATCAAAATGAATTTGATGAAGAACTGGTGCATGAACTTATCAAGAGAATCTATGTAGGAATGGACAATTCTGTGGAGGTCGAATTTAAGTGTAGCGACCCCTATCAGGAAGTGCTTGCAATCATGTCGGAGGTTCAGAATGAATGATAAAATTGCAATCTATCTCCGCTTATCATTGGCAGACGGAGATTTGAAAAAGGGCAGCAAGGATGAAAGTAACAGCATTGAGAACCAACGGATGCTGCTCCACGATTACATTGGGAAGCGGGAAGATTTGTTTGGCGAGATTGTAGAATATGTAGATGATGGCTATACTGGAACAAATTTTAATCGTCCGGCTTTTCAGAAAATGATCGTGGATTTGAAGCAGGGCGATATAAAAGTCATCATGGTAAAGGATTTATCCCGCCTTGGTCGTGACTATATCGGTGTTGGCGATTACATTGAACAGATTTTTCCGTTGATGGGAGTTCGGTTTATTGCTGTGAATAATTCCTTTGACAGCATGAAACTGAACAACGGAACACCGGGAATCGAAGTGGCGGTCAGCAATCTGGTGAATAATATGTATAGCCGGGATATTGCGAAAAAGATTCGGGCTGCTCTGGAAACGAACTGGAAGAACGGGAAAGCCACCTGCACGAATGTCCCTTTTGGATATGTGTGGAACAAGAAAGGTGTGCAGCGGTGGGAGATTGACCCGGAGGCAGCACCCTGCGTGAAAAAAGTATTTGAATTAGCATTGTCCGGCCGCAATACAACGCAGATCGCCTACGGCATGAACGAATTAAATTTTCCTACGCCGGGATTGTATGCGAAACGAAAGAATCTGCTGATGGGCAGCAATCCTATTATTGCCCCGGACAGTGAAATGTTATGGAACGCAGCAATCGTGTGGAGAATCCTTAGACGGTATGAATACACTGGTGCGCTGGTTATGGGGAGAAGAAAGAAAATTGACGTGAATACTACCTCTGTTCGGACGCTCCCGGAGGATAAGTGGATCATCGCAGAAAACGCTCATGCGGCCATCGTGACAAGAGATGAATACTATCAGGCACAGAAAGCAATCCGTAAAGTAACTCCAATTCAGTATAAGGTGGGCGATGATTTTGCGTTAAAAGGAAAAATCTGCTGCGGAAACTGTAATCGGCAGCTTCGCCACGAAAGGCAATATGGGGAAATGGTTTTCTATTGCGGCTATAAACGGTCAGCCGGAAAGTTCTCTAAATGCTACGGCGGCTATTACAGAGAACATTCGGTGAACGCAAAAGTGGCTCGTGCGATAAAAACAGTATTCTATGCGCTGGATGTGGTAAATCAGGGAATGCAGGAAAAGCAGTCTATCACGGTGCGCTGCGTGGACATTGAGGACTTGGAAAAGCAAGCAGAAGCCATTCGGGTAGAGCAAATCAAACTATATGAATCGTATGCGGACGGTGTGCTGCGGCGAGATACGTACATAGAAAAGAAAAAGATCCTTTCGGAAAAACTGGCTGCATTGCAGGATAGCATACAGACAGAAAAGGAAGAACAGGAGTGCGCCGATGAACTGGATGAAGAAATCCGCGCTCTGACAAAACAGGCCAGTGAGAAAACGTATATAGGCGGGCTGACAAAAGAGTGTGTGGATGCCTTTGTGAGCATGGTCTATCTGTACGACGACCAGACGATGAAGATAGAGTTCAACTGTGAGGATGTGATTCGGAGAGCGTTGGAAAAGTATGGCGTATAATTGGATGGAAGAAGTGGTATAAGAAAAAGAATACCCGTCTGGGTGAGAGGATTCGGAAAATCTTCTCGACCAAGCGGGTATTTCATTCCGCAGGAATGTGTCCTATTAGAGGCTGAGGGCTTCCACCCATGCAGACAAGTCGGCTTTGCTGGAATAGGAATTGAATACCTTACCATGCAGGAGCTTGGAACCAGGGCAGCTAGGAGCAAGCTTTTCATTGGTCTTGCCCATGTCGCTGCCGCCAGATGTGGCAAAGGGGATGATTGTTTTACCCTTCAAATCATAGCTTTCCAGAAATGTATTGATGATCGTCGGAGCAATATACCACCAGATAGGGAATCCGACAAAGATGGTGTCGTATTCGTCCATGTTATCACGCTTGGCAGCGATGGCAGGGCGAGAGGTAGGATCGCTCATTTCGATGGTGCTGCGGGATTTCTTATCCATCCAGTTCAGATCGGCTTTTGTGTAAGGGACTTCGGGACGGATTTCAAAAATGTCTGCACCGATGGCATTTGCTAAATCTTCGGCAACTTTTGCGGTAATGCCGCTGGCAGAAAAATAGGCAACAAGCTTTTTGCTCATAACAATGCACTCCCTCAATATTTGATTTGATAATAGTATAGCACGGTAAGGGAGGGGTATCAAGAAGTGAAATGAAAGCAAAATTGTTTGGAAAATATTGGTGTTTCAATAGCTGGATTTGGATAATCATAACTTTTATATTGTATCTTAACTTAAAATGAGTTATAATACAGAAAAAGAGTTGTGAATGGAGGCGATAGAGTGGAATACCTTAAGCGAGTTTTAGGAATTGAAGTGCTATATGAAAATAAAGCTTTAGAGCATTTGCCAAACTTCATCAGTACAAGGTATGATTCACAGAAAGTATCTCTGAGTGGTCAAAAAGCTGTTTTTTTGTATCCTAAAACCGAATTGGAGCAGGTGGAAACATTAAAAAAGCATCTGGAACGTGTGAAAAAGGTTGCGGATTGTCCGGTGATTTTAGTATTGGAACAGATCACTGCACGGCAGAAAGAGTATTTGCTTCGAGAGAAAATAGCATTTATTGTGGATGGAAAGCAAATTTATCTGCCCTTTATGGCAGCATATTTGCAGGAACGCTGTGATGCAGAAAAGAGTGACAGAGAAGAAATCTTGCCATCGGCGCAGATGCTGTTGCTTTACTATATTTATGAGGGAGCAAAGGAGCTGTCTACAAGTCAAGCTGCAAAAGATTTGGATTTGACACCAACGTCTATTTCCAGAGCTTCTAAACAACTTGAAGGAATGGGATTTCTGCGATCAAGAAAAAATGGAGTGCAGAAGATACTGCTTTCGGAAAACTCTGCCAAAGAGTTATTTTACAAAGCAGAGAAAGTTCTGCTCAATCCTGTGAAAAGGACGGTCTATGTTCCATGCGAGGAAGTAAAGAGTGAATTGTTGGAGAGCGGATATTTCGCATTGGCGGAGTATTCGATGCTCAATGCGCCTAGTGTTCGGTGCTATGCTTCAGAAAAAATATCTCAGTGGAATGACTGTATGACCAAGGATTTACAGGACTCAAATTCACAGGTGGCTGTTGAAATGTGGAGATATGACCCACGAAAATTATCGAAGGGAAAAATGGTCGATGGACTTTCTCTGGCATTATCGCTCAGGGAAGATGCAGATGAACGGGTAGAAGAAGCAGTAGAAGAAATGTTAAATAATCTGTGGAGGAAGATAGATGGTAACAGGGATTGAAAGCTTTAAGGAATGGTTCAAGGGTAACGAAAGCCAGTATGCAATTATCGGTGGAACTGCGTGTGACATCTTGATGACAGAAGAAGGCTTAGACTTCCGTGCAACAAAAGACATTGACCTTGTTCTAATTATTGAAGCCGTGGATGCGGCTTTTGGAAGAAAATTCTGGGACTATGTAAAACAGGCTGGATACGAACATCGTAACAAAAGCTCTGGTGTGCCGCAGTTTTATCGGTTCAGTCACCCGACTTCAAACCGTTATCCAGCAATGATCGAACTGTTCACTAGAAAACTGGATGCAATTCAACTTCCAGATGATGCAGTATTGACACCGCTGCCAATGGATGAGGATATATCGAGCTTGTCTGCAATCCTTTTGGATGATGATTACTATGAGTTCTTGAAGCAGGGGAAAGTGACTGTTGATGGAGTAACGGTTTTGGACGCTGCATATTTGATTCCGTTCAAGGCGAAAGCATGGATGGATTTGACGGATCGCAAAGCAGCCGGAGAACACGTTGATAGTAAAAACATTAAGAAACATAAAAATGATGTTTTTCGTTTGACTGAACTGCTTGACCCTACGGTTAAGATTGTCACTCCTAGTGGCGTGTATGAGGATATGCAGAAGTTTGTTGATCGAATGGAAAATGAAACGGTTGATGTTAAACAGTTGGGGCTTGTGGGACGAACGAAAGAACAGATTCTTCAGGAATTAGTAGAATTATATGCGCTACAATAATTGATGGGTTATGGAATGAACCACTAGCTTGTAAGGAAGTGATATAACATGGAAAAGAAATACCAGATTTTTATTTCGTCAACGTATAAAGATTTGATAGAAGCCCGTAGCAAAGTAAGGGATGCCATCCTATCGATGATGCATTTCCCAGTTGGTATGGAGATGTTTAACGCTGCTGACGAAGAACAGTGGGAAATCATACAAGAGACGATTGATAGTTCGGATTATTATGTTTTGATTTTGGGACAGCGATATGGCTCTGTAATAGAATCTGGATCGGATGCTGGAATTAGCTATACGGAAAAGGAATTTCGCTATGCGAGAGAGAAGAAAATTCTTGTTCTGGTATTCATAATTGATGATGATGTGGCAATTAAGCCGGAATTTATAGAAAAAGATCCAGAAAGTATAAAAAAGCTGGCTGATTTCAAGACAGAAGCTAAAAAAGGACGAACGGTACAGTGGTGGACTAATATTGACGAACTTGCTAGAGAGGTTTCAGAATCTTTACATCAGCAAATGGATCGAAAAAAGCGTCCAGGGTGGATAAGAGGAGATGCCTTTGATATTGAAGCAAGTCATGCAGAAATTCTCAGTTTGAATAAAAAGATAAGAGAACTTGAGCAGGAAAATGCTGAGTTGAAATCACAGATTGTAAAGCGGGTTCCTGAGTTGATGGCCGCAGTTGTGCTGGATCAACAGGATGATGAAGAAGTGGACGGTAAAACACATGGAAAATTGCTTATTGATAGCTCAGATAATGCAATCAAGATCCAGTTATATCATAATGATGGAGAATGCTACAAAAACAAGTATGAACCACTTGATTTAAGTTGCGTTGAATCACATTTAAAAAAGTATGTAAAAGAAAAGGACTTGCAGGCTTACAATGCAGCACTACCGTCTGAAGAAGAAATAAATGATTATGCACACAAGATGAGCGTATATAAGACAATAACAAACGGTGGTGTTGCGCTCAAGCTAAGAGTGCTTAATAAGGGAACAGCGAAAGCAACCGACATTAGAATCTCAATCGTATTTCCAAAAGATATTTTTGTATATGACATTGATGATATCGAAAAAATGAAGGAGCCGAAAGCACCAAAACTTCCACCGAATCCTATTGAAAAGGCAGAGGAACGTTTTATGAGCGACTTAAATCCAGTATATGGCTTGTTGAAAAATAGTATGGACGGAATGCAGCCATTCTACTCAGCTCGAAGCTTGCCGATTATAGACCCGGCAATTTTTAACAACTCCAATTCTTCTGTGTTTGAATCAATATCTATACGAGATAACTCAATATTTGCTGAATGCAATCAGTTGCCACATAAAGATGATACCGAGTTTGATGGGATATATATTGTTCCGGCTAGAAAAGGAAAATTCAAAGTAAGCGTTTCACTGATGTGTTCGGAATATATTGAACCGAAAGTTCATGATATTGAATTTGAAATTGTCTAATAATTAAAATAAGTACGAATAAGCCGCATAGGGCTTCCCAATGGTTTTAACCCAATGGGAAACTTTATGCGGCTTATTTTTTTGCTTTTTTTGAAAAAATTGTTGTCCCTATCTTGACATCAGGGGGACCAGCTAGTTTTATTATGCCACTTCAAATTGGAAAAATTCCAATTGTTGTACCACGACAGAAGCAATATGATGAGCATGTAAATGATCATCAAGTTGATTTTACAAAGGCTGTTGCAGAGCGAATGGGGACTATTATTCCTGTAACTGATATTGATGATTTACAAGAAATAATTGTAAACTACGATGCTATTGTAGGTTCCATGCCATCTGAAATGAAAAGCAACAATAAAGTATTTAATGACAATTTGGAAAAAATAGTCACAGAGTTAATGAAGAAATGAAATAATGCGGAGAAAAATATGATACCTAAAATTATTCATTATTGTTGGTTTGGTGAAAAACCGTTACCGCAAGAAGCTATTAAATGTATCGAAAGTTGGAAAAAATACTGTCCAGATTATGAAATTATACAATGGAATGAAAGTAACTATAATCTAGAAAAAAATGAATTTGTTAAAGCAGCATATAAAAGTAAAAAGTGGGCTTTTTTAACTGATTATGTAAGGTTAGATGTAATTTATCAATATGGTGGAATATATTTGGACACTGATGTTGAACTTCTTAAACCATTAGATAGTTTATTAACATATCAAGCATATATGGGTATGGAACAGATTGGACGTGTAGCTACAGGGTTAGGCTTCGGTGCAGTCAAGGGACATGTATTTGTTCTAGAAAACAAAAAGTTCTATGAAGAAAAAGATGTGGTAAATGAAGATGGTTCTATCAAACAAATTACATGTGTGACAATTACTACAGAATTGCTGAAAAAATATGGCTTGCGCGATGATTCACAGGTTCAAAAAATATGTGATGTAACTATATTCCCACCAGAATATTTTTGCCCCATGACTATGGGAACTAGAAAAATAAAATCTACTGCAAATACTTATTCAATTCATCATTATGCATCAAGTTGGAAATCCGAAAATAGAATCATTAGGGAATTGAAATATAGATTAATCCCTATAAAACAATTTATACGAAAATATGTTTTACACAATTTTGAGTAGGTAAAGAGTTTTTAATTGAAAAGGGAGGAAAGTTATAGATGTTATTATCAATCATAGTGCCTATATATAATGTTGAAAATTATCTAAAAAGGTGTATAGAAAGTGTAATTAATCAAAAAATGAATGATTATGAGTTGATTTTAATAGATGATTGTTCAACTGATTCATCATTGAAAATTGCTAAACAATACCAACATATTAGTAATGTTCAAGTAATTGAAAAGAAGAAAAACGCTGGGTTATCGGATACTAGAAATATCGGATTGAAAAAGGCACAAGGAGACTATGTTTTATTTTTGGATTCGGATGATTATATTGAAGATGGTTCATTGCAAGTAATTCAAAACACTATTCTTTATCAGAAGCATCCTGACATAATCTATTTTGGATTCTATGAGGAAAGTGAGAACAAAATTGAAAAGAAATATGGATATATCAGTACTAAAAATCATTTATATAGTGGATCTGAATTTGCGAAGAGTGAGCTAAGACGTAGAAATTTATATGCGCCTGCTTGTTTTGGCGTTTTCAAACGCGAGTTTCTGATTATAAATGAATTATATTTTAAAGTAGGTATATATCACGAAGATGAGCTTTGGACACCTCAAGTTGTTTTAAAGGCTGATACAATCTATACATCTGAGTATGCTTATTATCATTATGTAAGAAGAAATGATTCTATTACGAGAAAAGCAGACAAAACGAAAAATGGGATTGACCTTATCAATAGTTGTAGAGAATTGGATGAGCTATTAAATTCAATTGAAGATGAGCAGTTATACAGATTGATGAATAATCATATTGCAATGCTTTATATGAAGGCTATGAGCGAGGGTAAGTTATATCAAAAAGAAAAAAGAAAATATATTGATAGATTTTATCCTTTAAAGAAGACTTGTTTTTATAAAGATAAGGCTAAAGCAGTATTGTTTGCTATAAATTTGAGATTATACTTTTTGGCAAATAGCATAAAAAATTAAGGAATGTAATATGACAAGATATAAAATAAACATTTATAGCATAATTTCATGTGCGTTGTTTTTAGCAGTTTTCAAGCAATATTTTTTACCGGATGCCGTAAGACAAATGCTGAAAATATTGATATTAGTGGGTACATTTTTATTTTTGATATACAGTTGTAAGAAAAAGATGCTATTGAACGTTTCTTTAATGTTTTGCGCAAGTGTAATATTGTCGAGTATTGTGGCAACCATTCGAGGAAATTACGGGTTTAGAAATCTTTTAGATTCATTATTATATGCATTAACTTTTTACGATCTGTATACTTTTTCTGCCTTATGTAAGCAAAAAGGTTATTCAGATAGATTGATTGACTGCATGTACAACATGAATTTGATTTATTGTATATTAACAATTATTTCAGTTGCAATGGTAGGGATAGACAATAACAGTAACAATGCGGCATATTTCTTTGGAAATAAGTTTACATCTTCCTATTTGTTTATCCTTTTAATTTCGTTATACGGAGCTTCCCACGATATGAGTAATAAGAAAAATAAAATCACTTTATTTACAATATTCTGTTTTTCGATTTTATTTTCTCTATATGTAGAATGTGCAACAGCAACAATTACGCTTGCAGCTCTATTTGTAATTTATCTTATGCCGGAAAAAATAAAGCGGTTGGTAGTGAAAGAAAGATATGTTGTGATTGCATTGATATTATCTGCAGTGGTAATTATTTGGATTGAAGCAATTTTAAAAATTGATTTCATAAATAGACTTGTAACAGATTTTTTTCATAAATCCTATACTCTAACAGGACGACTAGAAATTTATGGAAGTTATTTGGCGGGAGTAATTAAAGGAAGTTTGTGGACCGGATATGGATATAGTAATTCCGTCATGATGGATCTTACTGGTGTGTATGCCAATGCACAAAACGGTCTGCTAGAAATTTTTGTTAGTTTTGGTATTTTAGGTATCATTGTGTTGGTGTTTACAGTTTATTATTGCTTTAAACATGGTGAGAAAGGAAATAGTATATTCTATTTGTCTCTTGTTGTTTATGGGATGATAATAGCAGCTATTTTTGAAATCTCATTAAATTGGTTTTTCTTACTAGGTTTGTGTTTGATTAGATGGAGTTCAAATAATAATGATTTGAAATATAGAAGAAAAATTAAAATTAAGATTTAAAAAGAGGAATATAAGAAGGAGGATTATGAAAATAGGTATTTTATCTATGCAAAAAGTAGACAACTATGGTTCAGTGCTACAAGCATATTCGTTAAAAAAAATGATTGAGACATTTGGACATCAAGTGGAGTTTATCGATATAAAAAGAGGAGAAGATGAAAATTTAAATGCGCAGTGCGAAAAATTGTCTTTTTGTAGTGAAGATAAAGATACAAATTGGATAATTTTTCAAATATCAAGAGTTATAAACAAACTTTCTAATATTATGTCAGAAAGAATGTATAACAAATTCAGGTTAAACGAACTGAACATAAATAAAGTTGCCGATAATACTATTTATGATGTTTGTGTTATAGGTAGTGATGAAGTATTTAATTGTCTGCAAAAATCTAAATGGGGATTTGATTCTCAGTTATTCGGTAATGTAAAAAACGCTAAAAGAGTAATTACTTATGCAGCATGTTGTGGTTCTACAAGAGAAGAGAATCTCACGGATGAGTTGAGAACAGCTATTGTGGCAGCTATGGCTAATTTGAACTCAATATCTGTTCGAGATGAAAATACAGAAAAATTTGTACGCGCATTAACAAAAAAAGAATGTAATTACAATTTAGATCCTGTTGCAGTTGGTGATTTTTCTGAAGAAATTAGAGACATAGATATAAAGAAAAAATTACCTAACCGATATTGTATTGTCTATGCTTATAAAGATAGAATATCGGACGATGATACAATAAATGCAATAAAAAAATATTGTGAAAAATATAATCTAGTGCTAATTGCTCCCTTTGGAGAACAGAAATGGATAAAGACAATGAAGCCTCTTACTCCATTTGAGTTACTAAAAGCTTTTGAAAATGCAGACTGTATTGTTACAGATACATTTCATGGCACAATATTTGGTGCTAAGTTTGGAAAAAGAATGGCAGTAATTATCAGGGATAGTAATAGAAATAAGTTAGAGGATTTAACAAAAAGATTAAGTATAGAAAATCACGTTCTTACAGATATTAATGAGCTTGAAAAAGTATTGAGTGTTGAACTCGATAGAGTTGGAATTGATAATGTACTTAAAGAAGCAAGAAAAGATACGTTAAAATATTTAGAAGAAAATTTATAACAGATGGTGGTCAGTGGAAGAGATGCAGAATGGAAAATAACAGAAATAAATATTTAATGAAAAACACATTATTATTTACCTTAGGAAATTTAGGCTCAAAATTAATTACATTCTTTTTAGTACCGTTATATACAAGTGCATTAACTACGGCACAGTATGGAGTTGTGGATTTAGTGGCAACTGTTAGCACGGTGGCAATTCCAATTATTACAATAAATATATGTGAGTCTGTTATGAGATTTGCATTGGATAAGGATGCAGATCAGGAACAAATCACACAAATAGGTACATATATCTTTTTGTTTGCATGTTTAATTGGATTGATTGTTATCCCAATTTGCACTCGATTTGAACAAATTTCTCAATATGCAGTATTGACTTATTTTTATGTAATAACATCTGCGGCTAGTCAGCTTTATTTATGTGATTTGAGAGGAAAAGAGAAGTTACTCCACTATTCTATAGGTAACATACTACATACTTTTTTTATTGCTTTATTCAACGTTATTTTTCTTCTTGCTTTTAAAATGCAGATTGAAGGATATTTATTGGCATTTATCTGTGCGAATCTTATTACATCCTTTTATGCATTGCTTGTAGGCAAGGGATATAAAAGTTTTAGGCTAAAAAAAATAAATAAAAAACTATTAAGAGATATGTCAAAATACTCAATAGTATTGATACCAAATTCATTTATGTGGTGGATTATGAATTCCTCTGACAGAATAATGGTTTCAAGTATGGTGGGAATTTCCGCCAATGGTATATATGCTGTTTCATACAAATTACCAACACTCGTTTCAACCTTAACATCAATTTTTAATCAAGCTTGGGGTTATTCTGCCATTAGGGAAGATGGTGCATGCGATGAAGAGGAATATAATAATCGCGTTTTTAAAATGTTGACAGGAATTGTTATGCTGATAGGGATTGGCATACTAACTTTTGTGAAACCATTTTTGAGTATATACGTTTCGGATGAATTTGTTTCTGCATGGAAATATACTCCATTCCTTATAATTGGGTATGTTTATTTGACATTGGGATCATTTATGGCAACTAGCTATACTGTTCATAAAGATAGTTTTGGCTATTTATTTTCCGGAATGTTTGGTGCAATTTTCAATATTGTACTAAACTTTGCTCTAATTCCTTTTATTGGTGTATATGGAGCGGCTATAGCCACTTGTATAAGTTATGTATGTGTATTCTTATTCAGGCTAATTCATACAAGAAAATATATTAATTACAAGATAGGAAATATTGAGTTTCTTTTTGGAAGCCTTATTTTAATTTTGTCTTCTGTTGCCATTTATTTAAATAATAATATTGGGTTTGTAATTCAAGTTATACTTTTTGGAGTGGCAGTTTGTATTTTGGGTAAACCGTGGCTGTCTATGGTGAAGAGAATTATTGATATTAAAGGGAAGTGAACAAGATATGAAAACTGTATGTAAAAAAGATCAATGTGCAGGCTGTATGGCATGTGTTGATATATGTTCAAAGAAGGCTATTCAGGTAGTCGATTCTGTAGTGGCATATAATGCTATTATAGATGAAGAAAAGTGTATTAACTGCGGCGCTTGTGAAAAAATATGTCAGGAAAATAAGTCTCCAATTCAACAAAAACCTATAGTGTGGAAAGAAGGATGGGCTAATGATCAGAAAATTAGGAAGAAAGCCTCATCTGGAGGGGTGGCGTCTGCTATAGAATTAGCTTTTGTAAATAATGGAGGTACAGTTTGTAGTTGTTCATTTGAAAATGGATTTTTTTGTTTTTCTAGTGCACAGACTGAACAAGAAATAGAAAAATTCACTGGTTCCAAATATGTGAAAAGCAATCCTAAAGGTATTTATAAAAAGATATTTGATTTACTGAGAAATGGTAAAAAAGTTTTGTTTGTCGGATTGCCATGTCAAGTAGCAGCAGTAAAGAATTTTGTAGGCGATAGAAAAAATTTGTATACAATAGATTTAATTTGTCATGGGACTCCTTCACCAAAGATACTTGAACGATTTTTAAATGATTATCAGTTAGATCTTGTTAGTGCTTCAAATATAAAGTTCCGTGAAAAAACAAAGTTTTACTTGGAAAATAATCAAAAACGCTTTACAGTTCCAACAGTTGTAGATAACTACCTGATGACATTTTTGGATGCAGCATCATATACGGAAAATTGTTATGAATGCAAATATGCCAAAACTGAACGTGTTGGTGATATTACATTAGGTGATTCCTGGGGAAGTGAACTGGCGGAGGATATTCAATGCAAAGGAGTTTCACTTGTACTTTGTCAAACGGAGAAGGGAAAAGAACTTTTGGAACAAGCGGATTTACATCTTTCAGATATTAATCTAGAGCGAGCAATACAATGGAATCATCAGTTGCATCGTCCATCTGAAAAACCAAAGCAGCGTGATAAATTTTTAAAAGAAATACGTAAAGGAAAAAAATTCAGTCTATGCGTTTGGGTTAGTTATCCTAAGAGATGCATAAAAAATTTTATTAAGACAATCTTGTATAAGACAAAAATAGTTCGATAGAGCAGGCTGAGTGATAATTTTATGAAAAATACAACGTTATTAATTATGGCAGCTGGTATTGGTAGCCGATTTGGTGGAGGTATTAAACAATTGGAGCCAGTTGGCCTTAATGATGAAATTATTATGGATTATTCCATTCATGATGCAATAGAAGCAGGGTTTAATAAGATTATCTTTGTAATTCGTAAAGATATTGAATCGGATTTCCGGGAACGTATTGGTGATCGTGTAGAAAAGGTATGTGGCAAGTTAGGAGTGAAAGTTGCCTATGCTTTTCAGGATATGGCGGTAATACCTGAAGGATTTTCAATACCGGAGGGAAGAACAAAACCTTGGGGAACCGGGCAGGCAGTTCTTGCTGCAAAATCTTTGATTCATGAACCTTTTGCGGTTATCAATGCAGATGATTATTATGGAAAAGAAGCATTCCAAAAGATTCATGATTGGTTGGTTTTAGATCATCAAGATAATGCAATTGCAATGGCTGGTTTTATTTTAAAAAATACACTTTCTGATAATGGTGGTGTAACTAGAGGTGTTTGCAAAGTTGCAGATGGACATACACATATCATTGATGTGATTGAAACCAGCAATATTGTAAAAACTATAGTGAATGGGAAAGCTGGTGCAGAAGCTAATGGAGAGATTCTTGATCCAGAAAGTTATGTTTCTATGAATTTTTGGGGCTTTCCAGCAAAAGAAGGAGAGGCTCCTTCGTATATGAATGTTTTAGAGAAAGGGTTTACTGAGTTTTTTGAAAACACAGTAAGTAGCAATCCTTTGAAAGCGGAATATCTGTTACCAACGCATATTGGAGGATTGTTGCGTGATGGTAAGGTTACTGTGAAAGCACTAGAGACAACGGATAAGTGGTTTGGTGTTACATATAAGGAGGATAAAGAGGCAGTAATAGAAAGTTTTAAAAAGTTAATACATGATGGTGTGTATAGAGAAGAACTTTATTCAGATTTATGAGAACTTTATAACTGTGCGAATAGATAATCTCAATTTTAAGTCATGAGGAGATTGTTTGAAGGATGTAACAATCGAGAAAGGAAGCACTATGAAAAAATTATTAAAAAATGTTGGCTTTTATTTTAGTTTAATTACTATTATTTCTATATTATTCTTTTTATTTAAAATTAATGGCGTAGGAATATTACCTGCTAAGATATTTATTCCTATCGCATTGGTTTTAATTTGTATTGTGTTTATTATTGTTGTTTTTTGGATAAAAGCTAAAAAAATGATTGCCAAAATCATTCTTTCTATTTTATCTCTTTGTCTAATTGTTTCATCTGTAGCAGGAGTCACTTATGTTGATAAAACAGTGGATTCAATTATGAAAGTAAGTTCTAATGATACAAAGATGAAAAAGACCATTAGTGTATATGCCTTAAAACTAAGTTCCATTCAAGATAAAGAAGATTTAAAAGGACGAACGATTGGTGTATTAGAAAATAAAAACAGAGAAAACGTAGATATTTGTTTAGATAAATTAGGATTCGATGTGAATGTGAAAGAATATTCATCTTCATTGGATTTGATAGCAGATTTTAAAGGCCAAGCAATTGACTGCATATGCATCGATCAAATGTATCTAGATGTTATAGAAGACTATGAAGGATATGAAAATTTTGAAGACGATATTCATGAAGTTTATTCATATGTTTACTATATTGAAAAAGAAAATGAAGTTGCTGATGCTGATGTGGTTAGTGAACCTTTTAGTGTACTAATCAGTGGAATTGATACAAGAACAAATTCTTTTGACGATGCCGATGGATCAAGAAGTGATGTGAACTTAGTAGTAACAATTAATCCTACGACAAGAAAAGTTTTATTATTGTCCATTCCAAGAGATTATTATGTAGAAACAGTTTGTGATGCGGTTGATGGATGTGCGATTGGGCAAAAAGATAAATTAACGCATACTGGATGGCATGGAATCTCTACAACTGAAAAAACAATCGAAAATTTATTGGGAATTGAAATTAACTATAATGTTAAAGTTAACTTTAATACATTAAGTACATTAGTAGATTTATTAGGTGGAATTGATGTATATTCCAATCAATATCTTGCCAATGCAGCTAGTAGTGGATGCGTCGTGAATGAAGGATGGAATCACTTTGATGGTAAATGTGCCTTGGCTTATTCTCGTGAAAGAAAAGCATATGCCGATGGAGACCGTCAAAGAGGAAAGAACCAAATGCAGGTGATTACAGCTATCATTAAGAAAATGGTTTCTCCAGATTTATTGATGAATTTCTCAGATATTATGGATTCCATGGATGAATTATTCCAAACAAATATGGATATGAATAAGCTCTTTGCCCTTGTGAAGAAACAATTAAGCGATGGTGGTTCTTGGTCTATTTATCAATATAGTTTAAATGGAACAGGTGGTTCTGATTTTGCGTATGAACTAGGAATGAATGCCTATGTTATGTATCCAGATCAAACAACGATTGATAATGCCATTGCGGATATTCAATCTATCAATAATGGGGAAACACCTCCATATGTGAATACTCAAGATAGTACAGAAAATACCAATTAAGTACAATTATTTAAGGGCTATGGAAGATAAAAGCACCTACTTTTCATAAAATTTATTATTGTTTACTATTGACATTTTCTTACTTGGTTTGACCACATATTTGACGGAGAAAAATCAAAGGAAAACAAATAATGTCATAAATTTAGCTAAAAATCACATGAATCGATGTTTCACTTTTTCAAAGGACAAGTCGACTTTGACTTTATTTTTGATTGTTATATAATATATTAACAATAATAATCTTTTTAGGCACTTTTTTGTGTATCTTAGAGTTACTTACTCTACGAAAAAAAGGATTAGTTTACTAATGGTAGAGATGGGGTTAATGATGAAAAAAATAAATGGAAATAATCGATGGAGCAAAAGAATTGGATACGTAATTACTTTTTTTCAATTAATTGCTTCTATTGTTTTTTTTGTGTCTCTTTATAAATTAGGAATGTTACCAAATATGTACTTAGTATTGATTGCTGAGATATTAGCAATTCTATTACTTATTATGTTTTTGGGACAATATAACTCTAAAAGAAAAGCAATCTTTGGTAAATTGCTTAGTATTTTAATGAGTGTTGTTTTGGTATTTGCTTCTACTTATGTTTTTAAAGCTAATGGAGCTGTTGAAGAAATTAGTAGTGGTGGTAAAAAGTTAGACAAAGTCGTTGTCGCTGTTCTTAAATCGGATCCAGCTGAAACAATTAAAGATGCGAAGGATTATAACTTTGGTGTGCAATATCAAATTAAGAGTGAAGAAATTCATGAAACTATCGATGCAATTAATGATGAAGTCGGAGCATCAATAAAGACTACTGAATGTAGTGGAATTCAAGAACAATCTGAGGTTTTAAATCAAGGAAATGGAAATGCCATTATCGTAAATGAAGCTTACTTGGGTTTATTGGAAGATGAATCAGGTGATTTTAGTGACAATATCAAAATTATTTATTCTCATGAAATTGAAACAGATGTTGATGAATCAGTTTTAAATGCGTCTCAAAACGATATCACAAAGAATCCATTTATTGTATATATTAGTGGAATTGATGTATATGGTGCCATTGAAACAAATAGTCGAAGTGATGTAAATATCTTAGCTGTTGTTAATCCTACTAGTCATCAAATTTTATTAGTTACAACACCACGTGATTTTTATGTTGAGTTCCCAGGTGTTACTAATGGTCAATTAGATAAATTAACACATGCAGGAATTTATGGTGTTGATGTTTCTATGGCAACATTAGGAAAATTATATGATGCCGATATTGATTTTTATGCACGTGTTAACTTTACTTCTTTAGTTGAAATGGTTGATGCATTGGGTGGAATTGATGTGAATTCCGAATATGCGTTTACTACCGTTGGAGGATTAAATGTTTCACAAGGAATGAATCATTTTAATGGAAAACAAGCTTTATCTTTCTCTCGTGAAAGAAAGAATTTAGCGGCTGGAGATTTCCAGCGTGGAAAAAACCAACAAGCTGTTATTACAGCTATGATTCAAAAAATTGTATCACCTGCGATTTTGACAGGAGCAAGTGATTTGATTAAAAGTGTTGCTGGCAATGTCGATACAAATATGTCACAGGAACAAATTCAATCACTTATTAAAAGTCAATTAGCAAATCCACAGTCTTGGAAAATTAAATCCATTGCTGCAGAAGGGACAGGGGATATGCAAATTTGTTATTCAATGCCTAGTACACCATTGTATGTTACACAACCTAATCCGGATTCAGTTAATAATGTCAAATCGGCCATTTCTAGTGTACTAAATGGAGAAACGTTCGATGACTCTGTTGTCACACAATAGTTTGAAAAGATGAAATGAGGTGTGAGAATAGATGTCGCAGGATAAAAAGAAAAACATTATAAAATACACATATATATTGATAACTTTGGGAATTGCGTTTTTCTCAGCTGTAGTTTTATGGTACTGGAATATCAGTGGAGAATGGACCGAAGGATATCATGGAACATTAACATTAGTAGCAGTAGGAATAATCTATTGCATTACATACTGGTTTTTTGCTCGTTTATATCAAGCACAGAAAATTGGTTTGTATCGTTTAACAGAATTGCTTTATTTTCAATTGCTTTCTTATGGAATTTCAGATGCCATTTTATATATTGAATCTGTTTTTTGGTTTCATGGAATCGATAAATTAGATATTTTATCGTATTTATTTACATTAGTTATGCAATTACTCATTATTTTAGTCATAACTTTTATATGCAATCGATTATTTGCTTTGTATGATGAACCCGTTAAAATCATGATCATATACGGCGATGAATCATATCAAGATTTTTTAAAGAAATTAAATCAGAAAAAATATCGATACAATGTCGTTACTTGTCTATCGGATTGTGCTTCAATAGACAAAATAAAAGAAGAAATTAATCAATGCGAGAGCATTTATCTATACGATGTAAACAAAGAAATAAGAAGAGAATTAATTCTTTATTGTTATTCAAAAGAAAAAGAAGTATATCTTACCCAAGATATTGAAGACTTGGTTTTAAGAAGTTTTGATGTATCTCATACATTTGATATTCCATTTTTACGAACAAAAAGAGTTTCTGAAACTTGGTATTACAGAATAGTCAAAAGAGCATTTGATATTGTTTGCTCTTTATGTGCCCTTATCATATTGTCTCCTATCTTATTAATTGTCGCTTTTGCAATCAAATTATACGATGGAGGACCTGTTTTTTATAAACAAGTACGCTTAACAAAAAATCATAGAGAATTCGAAATTTACAAGTTTAGAAGCATGATTGTCAATGCCGAAAGTCAGGGTGCTAGACTATCTTCAAAAGGAGATTCGCGAATAACTCCTGTAGGTAAATTTATTCGTATGACTCGAATTGATGAATTACCTCAACTTTTCAATATTTTAAAAGGAGATATGTCAATTGTAGGTCCAAGACCAGAACGACCAGAAATTGAAGAAGAATATCTTAAAAATTTACCGGAATTTTCGCTTAGATTACAAGTTCCAGCCGGACTAAGTGGATATGCCCAAGTTTTTGGAAAATACAATACCACTCCAGAAAATAAATTAAAAATGGATTTAATGTACATCAATCAAAGAAGTTTGTTGTTAGATTTAAAAATTATTTTATACACAATTAAAATAATTTTCCTTCCAGAAAGCACTGAAGGAGTCGATGAAAATCAAATAACTGCAGAAAAAGAAAGAGTTGTTATGTAGGAGGTTTTCATGAATTATTCAGTGTTAATGTCAGTATATTTTAAAGAAAATGCACAGTATTTTCTTGAATCTGTGCAAAGTATGTTAAATCAAACTGTTAAACCCGATGAAATTGTTCTAGTTTGTGACGGTGCTTTAACAGAAGAATTAGATTCAGTGATTGGATCATTACAAGAAGAAAATAAAAATTTATTTAAAATTATTCGATTAGAAAAAAATGGCGGACTAGGAAAAGCTTTACAGATTGGAGTGCAATCTTGTAGTAACGAAATTGTTGCTCGCATGGATACCGATGACATTGCACTTGAAAATAGAATGGAAAAACAATTGGCTTTCTTAGAACAAAATCCAGACATTTGTGCAGTGGGTGGTCAAATACAAGAATTCAATACCAAACTTGAAAATAAAGTAGGTTATCGTTGTGTTCCACTAACGCCTGAAGATGTTAGGAAAACGGTTTCTTATCGAAATCCAATGAATCACATGACCGTTACTTTTCGAAAACAAAGCATTTTAGATGTAGGAAATTATCAGCATTTTGATAAATTTGAGGATTATTATTTATGGGCACGTCTTCTTGAAAATGGATATAAATTAGCAAATATAGATAGCGTTTGTGTCTATGCTCGAGTAAACGATGCAATGTATAAACGACGGGCTGGAGTAGAGTACTTTAAGCAGACATTGAAATTAGAAAAGTACTTATTGAATAGCGGTTTAGCTAACAAATATCAATATTATAGAAATATATGCATCAGGCTATTTGGCACAGTTTTAATTCCTAATCGTATTCGATCACATTTATACAACAAAATGATGAGAAAAACGGAGGTTTAAAATGATAAGAATATTACATTTTTTATCCGATCTAGATATCTCATCAGGCGCATCCGTTGTTGCGATGAATTATTATCGAAATATAAACAAGGAACATGTACAATTTGATTTTTTGTATTTTGAAGACACTTCAACAAATTGTATAGATGAAATTGAAACATTAGGTGGCAATGTATATAGAATTCAAAAACCTAATTTTTCTAAAGAATCAATTAAAGAATTGAATAACTTTTTTAAAGAACATCAAAATACATGGACAGCACTTCATTGTCATCCTGTATATGGAGCTGTTGTAGTTGGACGTTTTGCTCGCAAATATGGAATAAAAAATATTATTCAACATAGTCATTCTACTCAATTTGGAAATACTAAAAAATCGAGCATGCGAAATTATTTAATTAGTAAAATGAATCCTTTTATTGTCACAGATTATTTTGCGTGTTCACAAGAAGCGGCAAGGTTATTAGGATGGAAGTTTATATGGAAAGACAAAGTACATATTCTTCATAACGCCATATTATGCGAGCGATTTAAATACGATGACAATAAAAGAAATCAAATACGCTCTCAATACGGAATTCAAGAAAATACAGTTGTCATTGGACATACAGGACGGTTCAGTGTTGAAAAAAATCATGAATATTTATTAGCATTTTTTTATGAATATCATAAATTAAATTCTAATAGTAAATTGATTTTATTAGGAGACGGTCAAGAAAAAGAAAACATACAAAAGATTATTTCTGAAAATGCTCTATCTGAAGATGTGTTAATGGTAGGCAATCAAAAATGTCCAGAAAATTATTTATGTGCCATGGATTTTTTTATCTTTCCATCCTTTTATGAAGGAATTAGTTTGGCACTGTTGGAAGCCCAATGTAATGGACTAGTTTGTTTTGTATCGGATCGAGTCGATATTCAATCAAAACAAATAAATCAATATTATAGTTTTTCATTAGATACTAAACCTGATAAATTGGCAAAAATTGTATATGAACAGCCTTTAAATGCAGATAGAAGAATTTCATATTATATATTAAAAAATTCTCATTTTAATTTAATTCAAGAAGTAAATAAACTTGAACGATTTTATGAAAGCTTAGAAGGGTGATCATCATGGATATATTTTTTACAGTTTGTTTTTACTTAATTACAATGGTCTTAACTTGTTTTTTTACAAAAAAAGCAGTAGACAAAAATGATATTCGATGGTTATTGATTCCTGTTATATTGTTGTCACTCGTTGCTGGGCTACGTTCATTTGATGTAGGGACAGATACCCATAGAGTTGTTCAATCCATTGAATATACATATGAAAAAGGAATTTTTTCTCATTCTAAGGAATATATTTACTACTTCTTATGTAAATTTTTGATGATTATATGGAAGAATCCTTCTTTTGTTTTAACTGTTTTTGCTCTCATCACAAATGCTTTGGTTTTCATTCGATTATGGGATTTTAAAGACAACATCAATATTGTTGTTGCAACTTCAATTTATTTTTTATTTTATTTTGGATTAAGCATGAATATTGTCAGACAATGTATGGCCATTGCGATTGTTTTTTATGCAACGAGATTTATCGAAAAGAAAAATTATAAATTCTACTTTTTGGGAGTATTCATCGCCTTTTTAGTACATATAAGTTCATGTGTAGCTATAGTGATACCTGTTATTTATTTGTTTTTTGAAGGTAAGTTATCAGCGATAAAACAAATAAATAAAAAATATATATTTATAGTGGTAACCATCTGTATTGTATTAGGCTCATTTTTAATTTATAAATATGCAGGTTATTTTTCAGAATTTAGCTTGAATATCGGACTAATGCAGACAGTGTGTTTATTGTTGTTGTTAGGATCATATTTCTTAATCTACATGAACAAAGAAAAAATAATGAAATCAAAGTCGTTGGAAAATGATTTTGAAAATCTTCGTACTGTATATTATGTAGCACTACTTGGACATGTCATTGCTTTTCTTGGATATATGGTTCCTGCCTTAGGACGATTAGGATATACATTTAAATTATTTGAAATTGTTTATTATGGCATGTTGATGAAAAAAAGTTTCTATTCCAATGTCGTTAAAGCAAGTATTTACGGAATGCTTTTATTGTTAGGATTCTATTCTTTCATGACTTATGGAGGAATCGTTCCATATGCATTTATAGGAGGATAGTAAATGGATAATGTAATGTTTTCTATTATTGTTCCTGTTTATAATGCACAAAAGCATCTTGAGCAATGCGTTGATAGCGTACTTAATCAAACTTATTTTAATTTTGAATTGATTTTGGTCGATGATGGTTCAATTGATTCATCACCTTCTATTTGTGATGCATACTCAAATCAAGATAAAAGAATTAAAACAATTCATCAAGAGAATAAAGGGCAAACAAGTGCTAGAAAAAAAGGATTAGAAGAAAGTATAGGAAAATATATTTTATTTCTAGATAGCGATGATTGGATAGATCAAGATACATTAAAAATGAGCTCATCTATCATTGAAAAATATACTCCAGATGTTTTGGTATTTGGCTGGAATGAATATAGAAATGGAAACTATATTGAAATTGATTCTTGTCTCAAAGAAGGTTTTTATCGTAGACAAGACATCGAGGAGAAAATCTTGGCGAGCTTATTGATGAATGAAAATGGATTGTTTTTTCCCAGAGCCTTATGGGCAAAAGTATATAAAAGAGAATTAATTATTGAAAATTTAAATAAAGTTCCTGAAATTATTCGAAATGGGGAGGATATGTGTTGCGTTGTGAATACAATACTACACGCTGATTCACTGTATATATGCAAAAATCAAATGTATATGTATCGAATTGAAAACGAATCCTTGTCTAAAAGTGGAGATGAATTTGCTTTTAAACGATGTAAAGTAATGGCTAATTTCTTAAATGAAACCATTATAGAGAATGAAACATTAAAGGAACAATACAATCGATTATTAGTTCAACAAATGTATAGTGCAGCAGTTCGCATGCATAATGCGATTGGTTTTAATAAACGATTTATAGAAGAATATAAAGAATTAGTATCAGATTCTCTTTGTAAAGAAGCAATTAATTGTGCTTATTTTTCAAAAGAGAATCGAAAACTAAGAATGAAACAAAGAATTTTAAAGTTCGGAATGCGATTAATATCTTCTAGATAAAATTGTTGTAACAAGAATCTTGTTTACACATATAAGTTTTTTAGATATTGGATATGAATGTAAAGGAGGGGATTTACGCGCAGATGGAAAAATTAGAAAGTGTTTCAGAAATACAAGATGTGTTATTAAATATTTTGAAATATATTAAAGAAATATGTGAAAAGCATAATCTTGAATTTTATCTATCAAATGGAACATTGTTGGGAGCTATAAAATATAACGGATTCGTTCCTTGGGATGATGATGTTGATATATTTATGCCACGAGAGGATTACGATCAATTCATGAAATTAGATATAAACACTGATGTCTATGAGTTATTATCGAAAGAAAAGAATCCATCTTGGAATATGCCTTATGCAAAATTAAAAGACAAAAGAACGTATTTAAAAGAGAATACCGCTGATTTTGGAATGGAACTTGGAATAGCAGTTGATATATTTCCATTAGATAATTGGAATGGAAACGAAGCAAGAGCAATGCGACAAGCAAAGTATTGTAGTCTTTTAAGAAGATGTTTGTCAGCTTCAATTGAAGAAGAATTCCAATCACCAAGAAAAGGAATAAAAAGACTGATTTTGTATATTATATGGAAATTCAGTAAGTGTTGTGGTTCGGATTATTTTTATAAATTGATACAAAAAGAAGTGAACAAAGGGTTAGAGAATAAAGCAGTTAGTTATTCAGGAAGTGTGGCTTGGGCTTTATATGGAAAAAAAGAAGTCATTCCATCTTCAGTATTTAATGAAAAAATAAATGTTTTATTCTGTGATGAATTGTTTCCGGCCCCTGCTGGATATGATATTTATTTGAAAAATTTATATGGAGATTATCATCAAGATCCTCCAAAAGAAAAACAGAAGTCACATCACAACGTAATGGCATGGTGGAAAGATGAGTATAAATAAGAATAAATTTAAACAAAACGTTCTGCAAGTAATGACAAGTCGTGGAATTATGCTCGTATCAGAAATTTTATTAGGCTTTGTCGTTCCTAAAATATTAGGAGTAACCGGATATGGGTATTTGAAAACATATTCCTTGTACACAGCCTATACGGCCTTGCTTCATTTTGGATTCGTAGATGGGATTTTATTAAAGTTTGCAGGACAAAATTATGAAGACTTAGATAAAAAGAAAATTCGCACGTTATCGATGTTTTTCATTGAAATGCAAATTGTAATTGGAATTCTATTGTTGCTTATTTGTAAATTTTTTGTGCCTAGTGAATTAAAATTTATTGGTTATATGCTTTCTATAAATACATTTGTTATTAATTTGACTTCATATTACCAATATATTTCACAAGCTACACAAAGATTTAAAGAATTATCAACAAGAAATATATTAATTGCAATCTGTAAAATTTTGCTGGTATGTTGCCTAGTTCTTGTTTATAAAAATACCGGAAATTATGTTTCTTATAAATTATATATTGTATTCATTAATATAATTGAATTCAGCTTAATGCTTTGGTATGTAATAACATATCGAGATATTACTTTTGGAAGAAAAGAAAAGTTAGTAGACTGTAAAAATTTAATTGCTGGATGTTTTAGAAACGGTTTTGCGTTAACAATTGCTTATCAAGTATCTCATTTAGTTTTTATGCTAGATCGACAATTTGTCTCAATTTTATACACAGCTGAAACATTTGCAATTTATTCATTCGCATATAGTTTAGTGTCAGTATGTACCAAAATCATTTCAACACTATCAACGGTTTTATTTCCGATGTTGAAACAGATGAGTGAAGAAAGTGCTTTAAAATATTTTTCAGATTCGATTTCAATGATGTTGATTTTATCAGGCTTGGTATTAACAGGATATTATCCTCTCACTTGGTTTATCAAGTTTTTTCTACCAGCCTATGTTGATTCACTTATATATTTAAGAGTAATTTTACCGGCGTTATTATTGAGCTGTTGTATTTCGGTATTAATGTTTACTTTTTATAAAGTGATTAATAAAAATATGATTTATTTCAAAATAAGCTGCATTGTATTTGTGATTAGTATTATTAACAATTTTATAGCTCACATTTTATTCGGTTCTGCTCAAGCAATTTCATGGGCTTCTACAATTACAATGTTAATTTGGTTTATTTTGGCTGAATCATATTTTATAAAGAATTACCATGTGAAGTGGAAACAAAATTTAATATATGCATGTGTGATTATGATTTGTTTCTATGGTATTAGTTATTTCAATGGACCATGGCTTTTACAAGCAGTTGTCTATTTTCTTGTATATTTTGTCATAACCATTCTATGGTATAGAAAAACGTTATTATCTAACAAACTGTTAAAAAGGAAATAGTAAATTATTTCCTAAAATAAAAAGAAAGGAGAAGTTATGAAGATAACGAAAATGAGAATCGTTGCGTTTTTGTTAGTTACAGCATTAAGTATGAGTGTTTTTCCATCTCCGGTTTTTGCTGAAGAAAGTGAACCTGTAACAACAGAAACAACTGAAAACGAAGAAGTTAAGGAGGTGGAACAGGAACAAGAAGTTGTAGAAACAGATGATCCAATTACTGATCAAGAAGATACAACACAAGAAAGTGATGAAATTGAGGAAGAATCGGATTCAGAAGAAAATGAAGCTGATTTACTTTCTGATGATACAGTTAATAAATCAATCAGTAAAAACGATACGATTGAAGGTACAGATTATCACGTTACATCACTTAAAAAGTATTCTGTTGCACCAGATGTTAGTGAAAAAGTTATTGTTACAAACAATGAAGAAGGTAATTTACAAACAGTAGCTAACGTTATGGAAATTAATACAAGCGGAGGAAAAGCTAAAGTTGTAGGTGGTTATGGAAAACGTAATCCTGCCACAGAAGGATGGACTTTCTCAACAACGACTGCACAATCACATTTATATGAACAAACTCACAATGCCAATGTAGTTGGTGGTGTCAATGCTTCTTTGTTTAACATTACAACTGGTGAGCCAATGGGTGTTCTTGTAATGGAAGGAACAACTTATAAAGAAGACATGGGTTTGCCGTATTTAGCTGCTTTTGATGATGGTTCTGTTGGTATTTTCTATGGAGGAACTACACTTGCTAGTGCAACAAGTCAACAAACTCAGAAACAAGGACATCAAGTAAATTTAGTTGATGCGATTTCTGGATGGGTAGTTTTAGTTGATGGAGATCAAGTTGCTAGTAATGGTTCAAACGGTGGTTATTATCCAAGAACTGCTGTAGGACTAAAAGAAGATGGAACAGTTGTTATGATGCAATCCGATGGAACACAAGCACCTCGTTCAACAGGTTATACACTTGAAGAAATGGGTTACATGATGAAATCTCTTGGCTGTGTTATTGCTCTTGAATTAGATGAAGGTGGTTCTTCTACATTTATTTCTCAAAGAGAAGGAGAAAGTGACTTATCTTTAAGAAATACACCTGCTGGTGGATCTGAACGTGGTGTAGCTTCAACAATTTTAGTTGTTTCAAATGCTACAGCTGACGGATCATTTGATCATGCATCTATTACACCAAATGCAGAATATTATACACCAAATACATCTGTAACATTGACTGCAACTGGAATTGATGGTTCAGGTGCATTAGCTGGAGGTGTTCCAGAAACTGTTACATGGGCATTAGCACCTGGCTATGAACAAATGGGAACATTGGAAAATTCTTCTGTTAATGGTAATAATGCTACTGTTGATTTTATTTCAAATGGAACATTAGGTGATGTTGAAATTCAAATGTTGAATGGTACATCGGTTGTAGGAACAACAACTATTCATATCCAAGAACCTGATTCTCTTTCATTCGCAAGTAAAGAAGTAAACTTGAAATATGGCGAAGAAAGTGATTTAGGATTAAAAGCTAAATACCAAGGAGCAATGGTTAATTTAAAAGGTGGAGACATTGAATGGACTCTTTCAGAAGAAAGTGCTGGAACATTTGATGGAATCAAATTTATAACTACAAGTGATAAAAAAGTATCTGTCTCTGCGCAAGTAACAGCTACTTATGGTGAATTAAGTGCTACTACAATTCTTAATATCGGTAAACAACCAACTGTCATCTTAGATGGTGGAGATACAGATCAATGGAACTATAGTAATATTGGAACAACAGTAAATTCTTTTGATGGTTTAGGAGCACAAGATGTTGCAACTTATTCTTATGCTGGAAGAGGTGGAGTCGTTAAAGGTTCAGTTGTTAGCGATTCAGATCCAGAATACGCTGATATCGTTCGATTTGGCAGTAAAGCTATTAAATTAGATTTCGATTGGACAGGTATTACTGGAACAGATGGAGCTTGTTTAGGATTAGGAAGTCCGCTTGATGTTCCTGGAACGCCAACAGCTATTGGAGCTTGGGTTTATATTCCTGAAAATGTACCTGTTCCATGGATTCGTGCCCAAATTCAAACAAGTACAAATAATGGTGAAAAGTGGATAGATGCATATGTAAACTTTACTTCAGAACATGGAGAAGGTACAGTTACAGGTTGGCAATATATTGAAGCAGATTTAACTCAATATGCCGGATCGTTGATTCGTGTTAATAGCGGTATGTTATTACGTGCCATGGTTACAACTTCTGGTATTGGATGGACTACAACAGATGGTGTTAAATTAGATAAATCAGCATTAAAAGGATATATTTTACTTGATAATATCCAAATCGTATATGGTGCTAATAACCAGGACGTAACAAATCCTAATATTAACAATATTCAATTAATTAATCCAGATGGAACAAAATCAGAATTAGAAAATGGTATGGAATTAGCTTCTAATACATTAAATTTCTTTGTTTCGTATGATGATAATCAAGCAACGGATGAAAATGCAACAGGTATTGAATCGGCTTACTTCTATTTTGATGGAAATTATTATGGAGAAGGTTCAATCGATAATTTAGGAAGTACCTTAACAGGACTTGAACTATCAAATGGTGAACACTCATTAACGTTCTATTTGAAGGATGGATATGGAAACGTAACAAGAGAAACTCGTTATTTCACAGTCAATGGAAATGAAGAATATACAAAAGTTTCTTTGGATACAAGTAAAAATCCACTTGTTGGAAAAGACTATGTTCTTACACTAGAAAGTAATAAAGTTTCTAATGTTTCATCAGTCGAAACAACAATTGTAATTCCTAGTGACTATCCAATTAAAAATGTTGAATTT
Organism: Floccifex sp.; assembly: GCF_051873495.1. Lineage (NCBI taxonomy): Bacteria > Bacillati > Bacillota > Erysipelotrichia > Erysipelotrichales > Erysipelotrichaceae > Floccifex > Floccifex sp. The sequence goes on along the minus strand of NZ_JBJEEX010000092.1, from coordinate 3,972 downwards.
GCATCAGGATTTACAGGAACTTATTCTTATAATCAAGCCAAATCGGAATTAAAGATTAGTGCTCAAGGTGATGGAACTCAAACTGGTTCAGAAATTGCCAAGATCGTATTAGAAATTCCAAAATCAACAACAAAAGGAGCTTCTATCAATCTACAAGTAAATCAAGGAAGTTATGAAGTAGTTGATAGTTCATGTGCTACAAATGTTGATTTATGGGCTAGAGGATTTAGTACAAATAAAAAATCGATTCCTATACAAGCTACGTATTTACTTGAAACAGAAACATTAATTGTAGGACAACCGGCTACGATTACTGTTACTGAAAATGGTAAACCAAAAGCAGATGTTGAAATCTTTATGACAGGAGATATCAGTTTAGGCAAAACAGATGAAAATGGTAAATTAATTTCTAATGCTCTTACTGTTGCGGCTGGATCATATACATTATATGCATTAGATGCAGATGGTAATTATTCATATTTAGTACCTGTTACATGCTTCAATGCCAATGGAGATGAAGAAGGAAAACCATTCAATGTATCTATTAATATTGCCAAAGACTTAAGTACAGAAAAGAATATCTCTTGGATGAGTAATCCGGTTGCTACAGAAGAAGTAGCTAAAATCAAGCTTTCTAGTTCCGAAGATATGAATGGAGCTACAACAATTGATGGTGAAACTTCATTGGTTACTTATAGTGGAAGTGGTTTAGTTAATAGAGTAAATTCTGTTTACTTAACAAATCTGACACCTGGAACAAAATATTATTATCAAATTGGTGATGGTAAAGTTTGGTCTGATGTTAAATCATTTACTACAAAACCAGCAAAAGATGAATCAGCAGAATTCTTTGTGATTGCTGATATTCAAGAAGAAGATGCATTAACTGGATTTGGGCGAATCGCAAATTACTTAGATGAAGGTAATTATGATTTCGGTATTCAAACTGGAGATGCTGTAGATAATGTTCGCTTCTACAATCAATGGGAAGATGCGATTAACTTGTTTGAATTGGTCCCTGATTATGATATGATCCACGTTATTGGAAATCATGAAGATGATGATGACAATAATGGTGGATATGCTGCAAAACAAACATTTAACCTTGAAGGTGATTGGTATTCCATTGAATATGGTGATGTATATGTTGCGGTATTAAATCACGTTACTAGTTCAGAAAGCTTACAAGCATTTAGTAACTGGTTACAAGAAGATGCAGCTAAATCAACTTGTACTTGGAAAGTTGTAACATCTCACGTACCAGTATATACAACAAACCCAGCAGCAGCTAATCAAGCTTATATGGACATTGTATCAGATGCTATGGAAGCAGCTAATATTGATTTCTACTTTGCAGGAGATGCCCATAGTTATGCACGTACAGCTCCATTAACTGATATGCAAGTTGATGAAGACAATGGTGTTGTATATTATATTTGTGGTTCTACAGGTGGTAAATCTTATGCAGCAGTAGATGTACCAGAATATAATTTCCAAGTGGCAACAATCGACTTTGAAAGCGTATATGTTGATGTAAAAGCGGATTTTGATTCTATTGAAGTAACAGCATATAACATTGATGCCAATGGAAATAGAACGGTATTAGATTCATATTCAAAAGAAATACCTTATTGTGAAAACGATGAACATAATTATGTTTATGATAAAAACACGGATAATTTAACTTGTTTAGATTGTCCAACTGTTACAACAGCTGCTAAAGATATGTATAGTGGATTTGCCACAGACAAAGAAACAGGTAAGAAAATGTACTTTATCGCAGGTAAATATGTTACAGGATACGTCCAACTAGAAAGAACAGCTTATTTCTTCGACAACAATGGTCTAGGATATGAAGGATCATTCAACTTAGGTGGAGAGACATGCTACTACGAAGGTGGTACATTCGTAAGAAGTGATAATGCAAATGTTATTGCTGCTGGATGGTGTGGAGATAATGCTGATTATGCAATCTATTCAGATGGTACAATCGTAATTGGTGGTTCAGGTGGATTGAATACAAGTTCACGAGAAAATGTACCTTGGCAAAATTATCGTGGATTCATCAAAAAAGTAGTATTTGAATCTGGAATTGATTACATTTCCGACTATGCTTTCTATGATTGTGATGCCTTAACAACAGTTGAATTCGAAGAAGGAAGTAAGATGAAAACAATCGGTGGAGCTGCTTTCTTTAGCTGTGGTCCATTGAAAAATGTTGTTTTACCTGAAGGTGTTGAAACAATTTATGGTAATGCATTCGCAAGCTGTCCAAACCTAGAATCAGTTTACATTCCAGATAGTGTTTCATATATTAGTTCCGTTGCCTTTAAGAATTCACCTAAATTAGTATTAAGTGTAGCACCAGATAGTTATGCTAAAGAATGTGCAATTAAATACAATGTTGCATATGAAGAAAGAGTTCCAGTTGATATCGCAAGTGGTAAATGCGGTGATAACTTAACTTGGACACTATCAAGTGATGGATTATTAGTTATCTTGGGTGATGGTGCTATGACAAATTACGGAGCTGCTAAAGATGTTCCATGGAATAGTTATAGTAAATCAATTCGAAGCGTACAAATTTCAGCAGGTGTTACAAACTTATCTGACTATGCATTCTTTGGTTGTGAAAACTTATCTTCTGTTACATTTAAACGTGGAAGCAAATTACAAACAATTGGTGGATCGGTATTCTATGGATGTAAGAAATTGACAGAAATTGATTTACCACAAGGTTTATCAGTAATTTATGGAAATACATTTGCGCATTGTACTAAATTAGAATCTGTTTACTTACCAGATACTATTTCTTACATGAGTAGTAGCGTTTACAATCATTCTTCAAATGTTGTATTGAGTGTTGCTTCTGATAGCTATGCTAAAGATTACGCTGAAAAACATAATATTAAATACGAAGAACGTAAGATTGTTGAAGTTGAATCTGGTAAATGCGGTAATAATCTTTCATGGAAATTAATGAGTGATGGCGTTTTAACAATTACCGGAAATGGTGCAATGACTACATTCAAATCAGCAGAAAGTGTTCCTTGGGCTTCATATCGTACAATGATTAAAGAAGTTCATATTGGATCAGGTGTAACTAGTTTATCTGATTATGCATTCTACGGATGTGAAAGACTTACTGTAGTAGAATTTGGTAAAGATAGTCAATTACAAGTCATTGGTGGTTCTGTATTCTATGGATGTAAAACTTTACCTGAAATTGAATTACCAGAAAAAGTAAGCACAATTTATGGAAATACATTCGCTCATTGTAGCAAATTAAGTTCTGTATATTTACCAGAAAGTATTTCTTACATGAGTAGTAGTGTTTATAATAAATCTTATAAAGTAGTATTAAGTGTTGGTTATGATAGTTACGCTAAATCATATGCAGAAAAGAACAATATTAAATACACAGAAAGAAAAGTTGTTGAATTGGGTTCTGGTAAATGTGGAACATCAGTTTCTTGGAAATTAACAAGTGATGGAATTTTGAATATTACTGGTAATGGTGCAATGGCTTCTTACAAAACAGCTGAAAGCTTACCATGGAATTCATATCGAAATGTGATCAAGGTTGTTAACATCGGAGCAGGTGTTACTACTATTTCAGATTATGCATTCTATAGATGTTCAAATCTTGAAGAAGTTAATTTCGCAACACAAAGTGTTCTTAACACAATTGGAGGTTCTTCATTCTACAGATGTAGTAGTTTAACTTCTGTAACATTGCCTAATTTTGTTAAGACAATTCATGGTAATGCATTTGCTAAATGTGAAAATTTGAAATCAGTAAGTGTTCCTAAATACATTAACTATATTTCAAATTCAGCATTCACTGGTTCTAATAAAGTTGTGATTACTTTTAGAGCTTATTAATCACTATAATGAGTTTAAGGATGATTGGTTCAAATGGGTAACCAAAGTTAACCGGGGTTTTTCCAAAGTTAAGTGGGGTCAACACCG
>NZ_JBJEEX010000091.1:0-1622 GCF_051873495.1 Floccifex sp. | reverse complement strand
ATGGCAAACCAGAACCATTTAGCATTATTCATTTCACGTTTGATTGCTCCCATAGCTGCAAAACAAGGTGCACATAAAAGGTTAAATATTAAGAATGAATATGCTGCAAGTGCAGTCATGCTAGCTGCAAGTGTTCCCCAAATTTCAACTCCATCTTCAGCAACTTCACCAAATCCATAAAGTATACCAAATGTTCCAACAACATTTTCTTTTGCAATAAGACCTGTAATTGCTGCCACTGCTGCTTTCCAATTTCCCCAGCCAAGTGGTTTGAATAGCGGTGCTAAAATACTTCCAATGGCTGCTAAAATACTGTCATTCATATCATCTACCATTCCAAATCCACCATTAGCAAAGCCAAAGTTTTGAGCAAACCAAATAAATATTGTAGAAAGTAAAATTATTGTTCCAGCTTTCTTAATAAATGACCATCCACGTTCCCACATACTTCTTAGAATATTTGAAACTGTTGGCATGTGGTATGCTGGTAATTCAATAACAAATGGTGCTGGATCTCCTGCAAACATCTTTGTTTTCTTTAATATAATTCCTGAACAAATAATTGCTGCTATTCCTACAAAATAAGCACTTGGTGCTACCCATGATGCTCCATTAAATAACGCTCCTGCAATTAAAGCAATAATTGGAAGCTTGGCACTACATGGAATAAATGTGGTGGTCATGATAGTCATTTTACGGTCTCTATCATTTTCGATAGTTCTTGAGGCCATTATTCCAGGAACTCCACATCCTGTTCCAATAAGCATTGGAATAAATGACTTTCCTGAAAGTCCAAACTTACGGAAAATTCTATCCATGATAAAGGCTATTCTTGCCATATATCCACAAGATTCAAGGAATGCTAAGAAAGCAAATAACACAAGCATTTGTGGTACAAACCCAAGTACTGCTCCCACACCGCTGATAATACCATCAACAAGAAGCCCTGATAGCCATGGAGCACAATTTATGGTATCTAAGCCATTTTGCGCTGCTGGAATAATCCACTCACCAAATAAAGTATCATTTGTCCAATCTGTTAAAATTGAACCTACTGTTGTAACGGAAACATAATAAACTATAAACATTACTGCTGCAAAAATAGGAAGTGCTAACCATCTATTTGTTACTATGGTATCAATCTTATCTGAAACAGTATGTCCACCTTTATTCTTTCTTACAAAACAATCTTCTATAATAGATGAAATATATACATATCTTTCATTGGTAATGATACTTTCTGCATCATCGTCCATTTCATCTTCACATCTCTTAATATCTGACTCCACATGAGTAGCTATTTTTTCTGCTATTTTTAATTGTTCAATAACTTTTTCATCACGCTCAAATATCTTTATGGCATACCAACGTTGTTGCTCCTCTGGTAAATTGTGAAGCACTGCTTCTTCAATATGTGCTAGTGCATGTTCAACGCACCCAGTAAATTTATGTTTAGGAGTTTGAACCACTTTACTTTTAGCAACTTCTACAGCTTTATTGGCTGCTTCCATCACGCCCGTTCCCTTTAACGCTGAAATTTCAACTACTGTACAGCCAAGTTCCTTAGCTAAATTCTTGGTGTTTAGCTTATCTCCATTCTTTGCTACAATATCCATCATATT
>NZ_JBJEEX010000090.1:0-35138 GCF_051873495.1 Floccifex sp. | reverse complement strand
AAGTAGATGATTTACTGGATAGGTCCTTTATAGCACTACAACTGTAAAACTCGGGGTCCCCACATAATATTCTTTTTTCTCATAATTGCATACTATCATATCAAAAACAAATTTGTCAATTTTTGCACTAAACGGTGCTTTTATACGCGAATAAAGTTAATTCATGTTATAATAAACAGATAGTAAGGGTGAAACTTATGAAAAAAAATATTGTTTTAATTACGGGAATGTCAGGAGCAGGAACATCGAGTTCTGTGAATGCTTTAGAGGATATGGGATATTATTGTATTGATAATCTTCCTAAAGAATTATTACCTGAATTTAAAAAAGTAATTCTTGAGTCCGATATATATTCAAAAATTGCCTTATCTGTAAGTGCAATTCATTATTTGTGGTTTTACAATGCGTTTAAAGACATGAATGTAAATTTACGTGTTTTGATTTTGGATGCACAAGATGATGAATTACTTCTTCGCTATCGCTTTACAAGACGCCTGCATCCATTAATTGCGTTTCATATGGCAGATACATTAGAAGAAGCAATCAATAAGGAGCGTTCTTATTTTCAACAAGTGAATTTGGAAGCAGAGCATTTAATTCGTATTGATACTACGAATATGTCTTCTTCAGAATTGGCAAATCGTATTCGCAATCGATTTAAAATGGAATTAGAAACAGGATTGGCTATTACTTTTCAATCTTTTGGTTTTAAAAAAGGAGTTCCTATGGATGCGGATATGATTATTGATGTACGTTTTTTAAAAAATCCGTTTTATGTAGATGAATTAAAACACAAAACAGGAAATGATTTTGATGTGTATCAATATGTCATGAAAGACAACTTAACAATAGAATTTTGTCAACAATTAAAAGCAATGCTTGATCTTGTGTTTAAAGAATATAACCAACAAAATCGTTCGCAAATTATTATTGCGATTGGATGTACGGGAGGACAACATCGCTCTGTTTCAGTTTGTAACTGGTTATATGATGCTTATAAACAATCTTATCGTTGTTTTAAATCTCATCGTGACATAGGAGTGAATGAAGTATGAAAAGAATAGTAGTGATTGGTGGCGGAACTGGACTTAGCAGCATGCTTAGAGGCATGAAGAAAATCAATGATGTCGATATTACGGCCATTGTTACGGTTGCCGATGATGGAGGAAGTACGGGAAGAATCCGTGATACATACAATATTCCTGCGGTTGGTGATATACGCCATGTTATGTCAGCTATGGCAGAAGATGAAAATGAAAATTTATTTAGAGATTTATTGGATTATCGTTTTCAAGGGAATGAAGACGTTGGAGGACATAATCTTGGAAATTTAATTTTTCTTGCTTTGATAGATATTACTGGCTCATTTATGGGGGCTATTCAAGCAATGAGTCGTGTCTTGAATATAAAAGGGAAAATTGTACCTAGTACATTGGATAACGTTACTTTATTTGCGATGATGAAAGATGGTACGCTTGTTTGTGGAGAAAAAAATATTCCGAATGTTGAAAACTCCATTGATCATGTGTTTTATAAACAAGACGTAGTGGCTTATCAACAAGCACTTCGTCAAATTGAAAAAGCCGATATGATTATTTATGGAATTGGTTCTTTGTATACATCCATTTTACCTAATTTAATTATTAAGCCGATTTGTGATGCCATTCAAAACAATCCATGTCCAAAAGTATATTTTTGTAATGCGATGAGTCAACCCGGTGAAACCGATGAGTATTCGTTAGAAGATCATATACGTGCGATTGAAAAACACTCATATCCAAATAGTGTTGACGTGGCTATTGTAAATGAATCCTATATTCCAAGTGCGATTTTAGCACGTTATGCTAAAGAAAATTCAAAACCAGTAACAATTCAAGAAAAAAGTCATGAATATGCGATTATGAAACGGAATTTAGTTCATTTAGATTCACAAGGAAGAATTCGTCATAATCCAGATGCGGTTAAAAAAGTAATAGAAGAATTATTGAAACAATTGTAGGAGGGACCATGTCTTTTACAACCGATGTGAAATATCAAATATGTCAAGAAGAATTAGATGAAACGGATGCGAAAGTGCAATTATGTGCTTTGTTTTTAATGAAAGGATCGGTTCACATTAATTGGCAAGGAATGTATTTATCTTTTCAAAGTGAAAATGCGACAATTGCCAAACATGTATTTAAATTATTTAAATCTATGTATGATGTGAATCCTCGTTTATCTATTTTGAAGAAGATGCAATTAAAGAAAAATAATATCTATCGTCTTCAAATTTATGAAAAAGCCAATGAAATATTAGAAGACTTAGGAATTATGACGGAAACAGGTTTACATTCGTATCCATCTACCAAATTGATTCGATCTGAAAAGAAAGCACGTGCCTTTCTACAAGGGTGTTTTTTAGGAAGCGGAAGTATTAACGATCCTAAGACAACGAATTATCATTTAGAAATGTCAGTAACAGATGAAAACTTTGCGAATGTGATTGTTAAGGCTATGGAAAAGTTTTATATACCAGCTAAAATTACAGTACGAAAAAATAATTATGTTGTATATATAAAAGCTGGTGAAAAAATTGAAGATTTCTTGCGTCTGTGCAATGCTTCAAAGGCATTAATGGATTTTGTGGAAGCTCGTTCGCTAAGAGATTTTTATAACAGTATGTCTCGTTTAGATAACTGTGCTTTGGCGAATGAAGTTAAAACAATTAAAGCAGGGAAAAAACAACTAGAATATATTGATGTCTTAGAAAAAAATCGCAATAAAGTCAAAATTACGGATAAAATACAAAGAGTCATGGATATTCGTAAAAAATTTCCAGAAGCGAGTTTAAATGAGTTATGTGATGAGTGTTATTTAGAATATGGAGAAGTTATTTCTAAATCGGGTATGAAACATCGATTGAATAAAATTAAAGAAATGGCCATGGAATTTATGGAGGAAGAAAATTGAAAAAAGGATTAATTTTATTATTGTGTCTTAGTTTAGTGGGATGTTCAAATTCAATTGTTCTTTCGAAACAAACATTTACTATTGAATTAGGAGAAGACGTATATGCCAATCCTTCACTGTATATTAAAGACAGTGAAAAAGTAAATACTAAGAATATGAAGGTCGTTTGTAAAACAAGCGGTGTTCAAAAAGTTAATAATCGCTTTGTAACGGGTAGCCAAGATTACTTAGTTGTAGGAGAATATGATTTTTGTTTAGAAACAGGAAGTAATGATATTAATTTTAAAGTAAAGATAAAAGATACTAAGCCACCAACGGTACAAAAAACAACCCACGAAATAACAATTCCAGTAGGAACCATTGTGGATTGGTCACAGTATTTTCCGGCTAGTGATATTTCAGGTGTTTCTTATTCAACGTCTCCTATTTTAAATACGTCGACACCACAGGATTGTACAATCATGGTAAAAATTGCGGATTGTTTTGGAAACAATACGGAATATGAAGTCGTTGTACACGTAGTATAAAAAGGATATAATAAGCCTATGACAAAAGCAGATAAAATATTAATTTGTTTAATAATGATCGCATCTATTGTTTGTTTGATTCCGCTTTTTTTATCAAATTCGCAAAAAGAATGTGTTGTTGTACAAGTAAAAAATAAAGAAGTTTTACGGCTTGATTTAAATGAAAATGGAACTTGGACAGTAGATGGAACTTTAGGAAATGTTGTGATTGAGATAAAAGATGGCAAAGTTCGCGTAACACAAGAGAACAGTCCTCAGCATCTTTGTTCGAAACAAGGATATGTTTCCAATGCCAATGTTCCCATTGTTTGTTTACCAAATGAAACAGTTGTGCAAATCGAAAGCGATACAAGTGAGGATACAGTGGTACAATGAAAAAGACAGTTTATTTGAGTTTTTTAGTTGCCGTGGGAATTGTGTTTCAAATACTTGAAAGTTTTTTATCAGTTGTTTGGATTATTCCAGGCTTTAAAATTGGTTTTGCCAATGTTGTTGGTATTTTTTCTTTATATGTGTGGGGACCCAAAGAAATGTGTATTGTCACATTACTTCGTATATTCCTTGCCTCTTTAATGCAAGGAACATTGTTCTCAGTTTCGTTCTGGCTTTCTTTGTCGGGAGGAATTTTTTCGATGGCAATTATGACTTTAGCCTATAAAACAAAGAAATTTTCAATTTATGGTGTAAGCATTGCGGGTGCTTGTTTTCATAACATAGGACAAGTTATTGCCGTTTGTATTATTTATCAACAATTTTTTATGCAGTTGTTTTTGCCATTTTTATTGGCTTTATCAAATGTAAGTGGAATCTGCATTGGATATTTATCGTTACAAATTATAAAAAGAGTGAAAGGAAGGATACAAAATGTCAACTTATCAATATAAACCACAAGGAGTTTGTTCTTCATTATTTACAGTGGAAGTTCAAGATGGAATTATTAAATCTTTAGTAGTGCGCGGCGGATGCAATGGAAATCTTCAAGGAATTTCTCATTTAGTACAAGGACGTACAATTGAATCAGTAATTTCTGATTTGAAAGGAATTCGTTGTGGAGCAAAACCAACTTCTTGTCCAGATCAAATTGCTCGTTGTTTAGAAGCAATTCTTGAAAAAGAAAATGGCTGATATCTATTTACAATCAATTAAAGAAATTGAACGTCGCTGTAAAGATAGTGTATTAATTTTTTCGGATGTTTTAGGACAACGTTTAGATGAACTCGCTGGTGCAATGGTTGAATCGCGCATGTCGGATAATGATTATATCGAATTGTGTAAAATCTATTACCAGCGTTATCTAAAAGAAGAAAATCGTACGGGAATGATTTTCTGTTTACTTCGTATTCAACAGCTTTTACAGTTTAAAAGAAAAAAGCGATTTCAATCTTTTTTTCCATCTTTGTCTTTTAGTTCCTATTGTGATAGTGAATTAAAATCATTTTTAGTGAATAAAAGATATTATTATAAAGTGTATTTAGATGCGTTTAAGGAAAAATTGATTGTATTGGATATGTTGTTTTGTATTGGTTTTATGTATTTATTTGTTTTAGTTTTCCATTTCTCGTTTGCTTGGATTTTATGTTTGGTAACTGGATTGGGAATTCTGATTTATGTTGTAGGTGTTTATTTTTATTTTGATCGTTATTTGGAACAAATAATGGAAAAAATGAGAAATAAAATTGATTTTAATCATGCAAAAGTGGATGAATCTATCCAAAGGAATCAATAAAAATGAAATTATATATTTGTGATATTTGTGACTTTGAAGAAAGTAAAATAAATGAAATTAAAGAAAATGTTGATGTTGAATTGGTTTTAACAAAAGAGTCATTGACAATGTCTTTACTTGAACAAATGAAGGATGTCGATGGGATTTCTATTATCGGTTATAGTCATGTGAATCGTGAAATACTTGATAAAATGAAAGAAAATGGAATTATGCATTTATCAACGCGTACGATTGGTTTTGATCATATTGATGTTGCTTATGCAAAATCAATTGGAATTCATGTGTACCATGCGTATTATGATCCTAATAATGTTGCGGATTTCGCCGTTATGTTGATGTTGATTTTATTAAGAAAAGCCAAGATTTCAATTTGTCGCTCACTTGTCAATGATTTTTCATTAGATGGTTTACAAGGAAGAGAAATGCGTAGTTTAACGGTTGGAGTCATTGGAACTGGTAAAATCGGAAGAACGGTTATTAAGAATTTAAGTGGCTTTGGTTGTCGTATATTGGCTTATGATCTTCATCAATTTGAAGAAGTTAAGCAATATGCTCAATATGTTGAATTAGATGAATTATATCGTCAATCCGATATTATCACTTTACATGTTCCTCTAACTAATGATAACTATCATATGATCAATTCGAATTCAATTCATAAAATGAAAAAAGGAGTCATTTTAATTAATACAGCTCGTGGACAGCTTATTGATACAAAAGATTTAATTGATGCTTTAGAACAAGAATATGTTGCAGGTGCTGGAATCGATACACTAGAGGAAGAAAATGGTGTTATGCATGAGCATATTGGAGTTCGAATTATTGATAATCGTGATTTATTGTATTTAAAACAATTCCCTAATGTTGTTTATACACAACACTATGCGTTCTATACAAAAGAGGCTTGTGATTCCATGATTGCATGTGGTATTCATTCATTAATAGATGGATTAAACAATAAGAAAAGTATTTGTGAAATATAGTTTTACTTATATTTCACATTTTTTTGTATTTTTTTATTGGAATTTCAAAATAAATGGTGTATCCTAGAATCAGTAAAGCGCTTTCAAAATTGGTTAATACGTCAAAAAGACGTGTGATAAAAAAGAAAAGGAGAGACATAATACTTATGAAAAAAAATTTTTTATCATTAACAGTATCCGTTGCTATGGCTGGAACGTTATTAGCAGGATGTTCATCTGGAGGGGATGACAAAGGTAAAGTTTATTGGTTAAACTTTAAACCAGAAGCTGATGAAGCTCTTCAACAAATCGCTAAAGATTATACAGAAGAAACAGGTGTTGAAGTTAAAATCGTTACAGCTGCATCAGGAACATATCAAGAAACATTAACAGCTGAAATGGATAAATCAGAAGCTCCAACATTATTCGTAGTTGGTAACCAAGCTGCTGTTAAAACTTGGGGTGACTATTGCTATGATTTATCAGACACAGACGTTTACAAAGAATTAACTACTGATGATTTCACATTATATAATGGTGACGAAGTAGCTTCTATCGGTTATTGCTATGAAACATATGGAATTATCACAAACAAAGCATTATTAGCTAAAGCTGGATATTCAGTTGATGACATCACAAATTTTGAATCATTAAAAGCAGTTGCTGAAGATATTCACGCACGTGCTGGTGAATTAGGATTTGATGCATTTACTTCAAGTGGTATGGATGATTCATCTTCTTGGCGTTTCACAGGTCACTTAGCTAACCTTCCTTTATACTATGAATCAGTAGATGACAACTGGACAGAATGCCCTGCTGAAATTAAAGGTACTTACTTAGATAACTTCAAACAAATTTGGGATCTATACATCAATAACTCAGCTTATGACAAAACTACTTTAGCTACTGGTGGATACGATGCTGAAGGTGAATTCAAAGATGGTAAAGCAGTATTCTTCCAAAATGGTTCTTGGGAATATGCAGCATTAAGCGAAGCAATCGCTGATGATGATATGACAATGATTCCTATCTACACTGGTGTTGAAGGTGAAGAAAACCAAGGTTTATGCTCTGGAACAGAAAACTGCTGGGCAGTAAACAAAAATGCATCTGAAGCTGATATTCAAGCTACTCTAGATTTCATGTATTGGTTAGTAACTTCTGAAGAAGGAACTCAAATGATGGCTGAACAATTCGGTGAAATTCCTTATAAAGGTGCTACTGAAAATAATAACGTATTCTTCAAAGCTGCTAACGAAGCTTTAGAAGCAGGTAAATATTCTGTTGCTTGGACATTCAACTACACTCCAAACGTTGAACAATGGCGTGGTGGATTAGTTTCTGCTATGAACCAATATGACAATGGTGGATCTTGGGACGATGTAGTTTCTGCATTCGTTGATGGATGGGCAACTCAATACAAAGAAGCTAATGCAAATTAATTTGTTTTAAAAGTTGAATTTGTGGGATGAGCAGATTTGTTCATCTCCTTTTTGATAAGAGGAGAAATTATGGCACAGAAAAAGAAGAAAAATAAGAATAATGATAGTGCTGCTGTCAATTCGAAATTGATTCGTAAGCCAATCGAACGTTGTTTTCTATTATTCCTGGCTCCTACTTTAGCTGCCTTTACAATTGGATTTATTTATCCATTTTTAAAGGGATTCTATCTTTCTTTTTGTAAGTTTCAAACAACATCAAATGCTGAATTTATAGGAATTGGAAATTATATTAACGCTTTACATGATGCATCGTTTGTACATGCATTCTGGTATACTGCACTTTATGCAGTTGTATCTTTATTATTAATAAATATTATCGCCTTTATTATTGCTTATTTCTTAACACAAGGTATTAAAGGGGCTAATATTTTCCGTACTGTATTCTTTATGCCAAACTTAATTGGTGGTATCGTTTTAGGTTATATTTGGAGTATGATTTTTAATGGTATTTTATCAAGATATGGTACATCTATACTGATGGAAACTAAATTTGGTTTCTGGGGATTAATTATATTGATGTGTTGGCAGCAAATTGGTTATATGATGATCATCTATATTGCTGGATTACAATCTGTTCCACAAGATATGATGGAAGCTGCTAAAATTGATGGAGCAAGTCGTCTACAAACATTGATTCACATTACAATTCCAAATGTAATGCCTTCAATTACAATTTGTATGTTCTTGTCTTTAACAAACGCATTTAAATTATTCGACCAGAACTTAGCATTGACCGGTGGACAGCCATTCCAGTTTAATCCTGATGGATCGGTTGTAAAGACTACCGAAATGTTAGCACTGAATATTTATAATACATTCTATGGACAAAATACAATGGCTCGTGGTACAGCTCAGGCTAAGGCTGTTATATTCTTTGTTCTCGTTGCAGTTATTTCTGTAGCTCAGTTAACCGCAACTCGTAAGAAGGAGGTTCAACAATAATGGCAAAAGAAAAAAAGATTAAAGGCGATGGTCAATCTGTTGGTGCCGAAAAGAAAATCAAAACTACTTTAACGATTACTTTTTCTATTATATCTATTATTTATGTTCTTCCTGTATTCTTTGTTTTATTGAATTCATTCAAAGCAAATACATTTGTTAAGACCGATACATTTGCTTTCCCAAATGCGGATACATTTGTTGGATGGGCTAACTATATTAAAGGGTTTACATTTGGAAATTATCCATTTTTTAAATCTGTTTGGTATTCTGTAGTTATTACGATTTTATCGACTGTTCTAATTTTGATTTGTACTTCAATGGCGGCATGGTTCATTGCTCGAGTTAACAATTTATTCTGTAAAATTTGTTATTATTTATTTGTTTTCTCAATGGTTGTACCATTCCAAATGTTAATGTTCACTTTATCAAAAACAGCAGATACATTACATTTAAATACACCTTATACGATTCCTATTATTTATTTGGGATTTGGAGCGGGTCTGGCCGTCTTTATGTTCTCGGGATTCATTAAGAGTATTCCTTTGGAAATAGAAGAAGCGGCTGCTATTGATGGATGTGGACCCATTCGTACTTTCTTTAGCGTAGTACTTCCAATGTTAAAACCAACTATGATTTCAACAGGTATTCTTGAAATTATGTGGGTATGGAATGACTATCTATTGCCTTATTTGGTATTAGACCGTACAAAATACATGACAATTCCAATTCACATCCAATATCTACAAGGAAGTTATGGATCAGTTGATTTAGGTGCTATCATGGCATTGATTACATTAAGTATTATTCCAGTTATTATTTTCTATTTGACTTGTCAAAAATATATTATTGCTGGAGTAGCTGCTGGAGCTGTAAAGGGATAATATGAAAAGAAGTAGTGGAATTTTAATGCCTATTTTTTCTCTTCCATCTAATTATGGAATTGGGACTTTAGGAAAAGAAGCATATAAATTTGTGGATTTTTTATATGAAGCAAATCAAAAATATTGGCAAATTTTACCGGCTGGGCCAATTAGCTATGGAGATTCTCCATATCAGAGTTTTTCATCATTTGCCGGGAATCCATATTTCATTGATTTGGATTTATTAATTGAAGATAAGTTATTAACTAAAAAAGAAGTTTCTTCTATTGATTGGATGGAAACAGAAGAAAAAGTAGATTATGGAAGAATCTATAATCATCGATTTGATGTTTTATTCAAAGCATATAAAAGAGGTATTGAAAAATATCGAAAGGATTTTGAACACTTTGTGAGTGAAAAATCAAAATGGATTCATGAATATTCATTGTTTATGGCATGTAAACGTCACTTTGATATGAAGGCATGGTCACAATGGCCAGAAGATATTCGTCTTCATAAACCAGAAGCTTGTCAAAAGTATCGTCAATTGCTTAAAGAAGATGTTGAATTCTTTGAATTCTTACAATTTTTATTCTTTAAACAATGGAACCAATTAAGAGAATATGCTCATTCGAAAGATATTCAAATTATTGGTGATATTCCTATTTATGTAGCATTGGATTCAGCCGATGTATGGAGTGAACCACAATGGTTTTTATTAGATGATCAAAACGTTCCTATTGAAGTTGCTGGTTGTCCACCAGATGCTTTTAGTGAAGATGGACAATATTGGGGAAATCCAATTTATCGATATGATGCGATGCAACGCGATGGATATGGATGGTGGATTCGTAGAGTTGATGGATCTTTCCAATTATATGATGTTGTGCGAATTGATCATTTCCGTGGTTTTGAATCGTATTGGGCTATTCCATACGGTTCTCCAACCGCAAAAGATGGACAATGGAAAAAAGGCCCTGGTATGTCATTGATTGGTGTTCTTACTTCTTGGTTTAGAGGAAAAGAATATATTGCCGAGGATTTAGGTGTGTTAACAGATGAAGTAATTCAACTTGTTAAGGATTCAGGATTACCAGGAATGAAAGTTCTTGAATTTGCCTTCGATTCAAGAGAAGCTGCTGATTATTTACCACATACATATCCTAGAAATAGTGTTTGCTACATTGGAACACATGATAATCTAACTTGTAAACAATGGTTTGATGAAGCAGATAAAGATGATGTTCAATTAGCTATCGATTATTTAGGATTAAACAAAGAAGAAGGATATGTTTGGGGAATGATTCGTGGTGGAATGTCGACTGTTTCTGATTTATTTGTATGTCAGATGCAAGATTATCTTGAATTAGGAAAAGAAGGACGAATTAATTTACCTAGTACAACAGGTGAAAACTGGAAATGGCGTATGAAAAAAGGCGCTAATTCCAAAAAATTAGCTAAAAAAATCGCAACTTATACCAAACGATATGGTAGAGCTTGCCATGAATAATAAGAAAGAGAGGAATTTATAATGTCTGGTTTATCTTTACAGCACATTAAAAAAGTGTATCCAAACGGATATGAAGCCGTTCAGGATTTTAACTTGGACATTGAAGATAAAGAATTTATCATTTTTGTTGGTCCATCAGGATGTGGAAAATCAACTACACTTCGTATGATTGCAGGATTAGAAGAAATTAGTAGTGGTGATTTATACATTGACGGAAAACGTATGAACGATGTTGAACCTAAGGATCGTGACATCGCCATGGTATTCCAAAGTTATGCCTTATATCCACATATGACAGTTCGTGAAAATATGGCATTTAGTTTAAAAATTAAAAAGACTCCTAAAGATGAAATTGATAAAGCTGTAAACGAAGCTGCTAAAATTTTGGATTTGGAAGAATTAATGGATCGTAAACCAAAAGCGTTGTCAGGAGGACAAAGACAACGTGTTGCCATGGGACGTGCTATTGTACGTCATCCTAAAGTATTCTTAATGGATGAACCATTGTCAAACTTGGATGCGAAATTACGTGGACAGATGCGTGTTGAAATTTCTAAATTACATCAAAGATTAGGTGCTACTATTATTTATGTAACTCACGATCAAACAGAAGCCATGACATTAGGAACACGTATTGTTGTAATGTCTAAAGGAAAAGTGGAACAAATTGATACTCCACAAAACTTATATAACTATCCAATCAATATGTTCGTTGCTGGTTTCATTGGATCACCACAAATGAATTTCTTAAACGCAACAGTTTGTGTTGATGGAAATGATACATATTTACAATTAGGAGAAGAAAAAATCTATATTCCTGAACGCAAAGCTAAAGTCTTAAAAGAAAAAGATTATGTTGGAAAAGAAGTTGTTTTAGGTATTCGTCCTGAAGATATTTATACAGATGAAGAATCTGTACAAAAATATTCGAAATCATCGATTCATTCTGAAATTCGTGTATATGAATTATTAGGAGCTGAGGTTTGTTTACATTTTGATTACCAAAATAAAGTAATGACAGCACGTGTAGAAGCAGATACTCCTTATCGTAATGGAGATGAAATCGCATTCGCATTTGACCCAGAAAAGATTCATATTTTCGATAAAGATACAGAAGTTACTATTACTAACTAATGCACATTAAAAATTAACCAATTTTGAAGGTATCCTCTTTGCTTAAATAAGTGAAGAGGATATTTTTATACAATCGTGGTTCTGTTTAACTGAATTTAAAGTCTATCTATGGTATAATTTATTTAATAAGTAGAAAGTATGATAATATGAAATCAATTTTAGTTATTGGAATGGGGCGTTTTGGACGCCATTGTGCAAGAGAATTAATGTCACTTGGACATGAAGTTATGGCTATCGATATTAATGAAAGAAACATTGATTCAATTGCTGGTGATGTATCTTGTGCTCAAATAGGAGATGCGACAGATCCTTTGTTTATGTCATCAATTGGAGTATCTGATTTTGATGAATGTTTTATATGTATTGGAGATAATCTACAAGCTTCGCTTGAATCAACTTGTTTGTGTAAAGAGTTAGGATGTAAATTTATCGTAGCACGTGCCGCAAAAGACATTCATCGTAAGTTCTTATTGAAAATGGGAGCCGATGAAGTTGTCTATCCTGAAAAACAAACAGCTATTTGGTCAGCAGTAACATATAGTGCAGATAATGTTTTTGATTATATTCCTTTGGATTCTCAGCACGCAATTTTTGAAGTAGGTATCCCTGATTCTTGGGACAATAAAACAATCATGGATATTGATGTCCGTAAAAGATACAACATTAATATTTTAGCTATTAAAAATAATGGACAGTTAATTCTTTCTGTTCATCCTGGTTTATTATTAAAAGCTGGTATGACTATGCTTGTGCTGGGTACTAAAAAAGATATTCAAAAATGTTTTAAAATTAATTCTTAATGAATTATAGAGGAGGAAACATGGAGACGAACCTTAAAAAGCTTTGCGACTTAACAAATCAAATTGCTTCCTTAGAACCATGGAATTGGCTATATGACTCTGACTTGATTGAAGTTAATTTAGATGAAAATCGTGTTTTCTATGTTTCAATTATTGGAAATGAAGACGATGTAAATGGGATTATTGTTTATGAAGGCAATGCTGGATATGTTGATTATTTGCGTGTAATATCGGATCCATATCCTACACCAGAAGAATTTGTTTTATCGGATGTAGACTGTTTAACTTGTATGTTTGTTGAAGATGATTTATTGGATGATGTACATGCAGAAATCATTAAAGAGTATGGTGATGAAGATGGACGTTTTTATTTTTCATCTATGAAAAAAAGATTTTTTCCAGCTTGTTTATCAGACTATGAAATTGGTGTATTAACAGAAGTTTATTCACAATTACTATATGGATTAAAACAGTTGTTAGCGCATCAATGTGAAAAACCTAATTGGGATAGACAAGAGACATTGAGTATAACAGATTATGAAATTGGTATAGGAAAATTACCTAAAATATCTCAAATATATGATACCATCATCATTGATGATGAATATGAAGAATATCTAGAGATGCAAGAGCGAAGACAAGATGAATTGTATCTTGATTTAATGTATTTAAATTTACCAATATTCGATAACGAAGACGAAGAAGAATCTCTTTTGTGTGATGTTAATCCTTTATTGTTTAATATTTTTGATGAAAATATGGATTTAATTCATAGTGAATTTATTCCTTTAGATCAAGATATTAGTAGTTTTGTGTTTAATTGTACAATGGATTATTTTGAATCAGAGGGTATTCCAGAGGCTATTCATTGTCGTAATGAATACATTAAAGGAGCTTTACAAGATTCATGTGAAAAATTGGATGTTGAATTAATATATGAAGATTTTTCGGATGTGCAATCACAGCTTGAATTTATAAACTAATTTCTTTTTCTTTCACATTGTGCTATACGTTGTGATGGAAATGGCGCGTTCGGCAAGCGGTTAAGCCACAGCCCTTGTTTGACTCATTTTTACTTAGCGAAGAAGTAGTAGATGATTTGTCTTTTTTACTTTCACTAGTATTCAAATCATTTGCTTTTCTTTTGAACTTTTAGCTTTATCTTCCTCACTCTCAGCATTAGCGTCTAGTACTATTTCATCATCACTTAACCGTATTATTCTTTTTTTCAATACTTTTACTACAACCACATAAAAATAACAATCCACAAAGTAAGCAAATCAATAACTTTAGTTTCAAGATCTTAACACCTCTCTTTCTAGTAAAAAATACAAATATTTATATATGTTTACTATTGTATAAACATATAACCCATAGATATTTCTTTCGGTAGTTAAGAATATATCTTCGGTTAGTAGAGGGGTTTAAGGGGAAAACTGAGTCACACTTGGTCACAAAAAAACAGATGCCCCTCTATCATCTGTAAAGTGAATGTACAAATTATCTTGTTTGCACATTCTTAGCTTTTTCTTTTTGATGCCAATCTCTAAGCAACTTGACGATTAAATCCGTCTTTTGCTTTTGTGTGTAGTTTTTTGGAAAATATTTATTGATTTGTTTAGTGTCTATGCTGATCCTTTCTCGTTGATTAGGCTTTTCTGCTTTGATGATATCAAAGATAAAATCACTATCCAGTTCACCAGCTTTACTTTTACGTTTTAATTCCTGACATTGAGCTAGGGAAGGAGTCACTTCATCCGTAACCATCAAGTCAAATAGAATTTGTTGGTGTTCTTCTGATAAGTAGGATAGTTCTACTGCTGGATTAAATGCCATAGTCAGATTTGTTTCACTTACGTGATCAACCATCTCTTGAATAGGTTTGATTAAGAAAGTAAGACGGATAAATCTTTTTATTTGTCGTTCACTATCGTTAACCTGTTCAGCTAATTGAGAAATGCTCCATGACTTTGGGCCAACTTGGCCCGAAGTTGCTTTCTTATATTCGATGCCAACATCTTGTGTATAATCATCAACTTTTTTTCCTTGATGCTTCATCGCATCTAATCTCATCTTATAAGCATAACCACGTTCAGTAGGTTTTATATGTTCACGTTGGATATTCGTATCAACCATCAAGATTGTTGCGGTATCATCATCCATTTCTCGAACGATTGCATCAACTTCTGTAATTCCTAGATTCTCAAGCGCAAATTTTCTTCTATGTCCTGCAATCATTTCATAACCACCATCTTTATTTGGTCGAACCAAGACTGGTGTCAATAAACCATTGTCTTTGATGGAATCAATCAGTTTTTGCATATCAGCATCGAGTTCAACACTAAATGGATGTCCCTTGAAGTTTTCAATATCTTTAACTTGTATTTTCTTTATCTTTTCAGACATCCATTCATCTCTTTGTTCCTGAGTGGAAAAAAGATTGTCATAAGATTTAAAACTCATATCAAATTTAGCCATATGAATCACATCCTATCTTGTATACTCTTTATTTTTTGTTTGTGGTTGTGTTGCCTTGATCAATTCTTTTGTAAGACCAGCATATTTATAAACACTTTGAGATGTAATACTAATCTCACTTGCACTTACTGATAAAGGAATCAGATTATCAAATACTTTGATATGTTTACCATACGCATTTGTAATTGATTCAATCGTACTTCGTGCAATATTTGTTCGCTCCTGACACAGTGTCATACATATGCCCGCAATCTTTAGGTTTGGATTGATAGCTTGTTTGATCATATTAACTGTACTCATCAACTTTTCCATTCCTTTTGCGGGTAAATACTGTGCTTGCACTGGTATTAGTACATCACTAGAAGCGGATAGAGCATTGATTGTTAAAATACCAAGAGCCGGTGGACAATCAATAATAATATAATCATAGTTATTTTTGATTGGTTCGATACTGTTCTTTAGTAATGATTCACGACTAAATGCACTGATTAATTGCATTGCAGTAGATGCTAAATCAAGATTTGAAGGTATAAGATATACACCTTCATCATTGTGAAGAATAAAATCATCAAAGTTAGTTTCTTTATTGTTGATTTTATTTAAGAGCAGGTTAGAAACAGTATTTTCTAATACTTCATTGTTCTTCCACCCGAGACATGTTGTCAAATCACCTTGTGGATCAAAATCTAGCAATAATACTTTATATCCAGACTTTGCCAGACCAATCCCTACATTCCATGATGTTGTTGTTTTTCCAACCCCACCTTTTTGATTAACAACGGAAATAATTTTAGTTTCAGTTTCCAAAATATATTCTCCTTCCATAAAAAAAATAGCCAAATCGTATAGATTTAACTATGTATAAAGTTAATTCAATTGTATAAGCAAATTGGGATTTGTTAAAAACAAATTGCTTTAATAATAATCCATATAATCAATCCCCATATAATAAAAATGGGAACTGAATAATACCATTTCTTTGGCTTGCCATTTTCCCACAGACCATCAGCACTGATTTTGCTTCTTTTCCATACTTCATCAGGAATTAGTCTGATTGTTAATGCTACAAGTGCAGGCAAAAGAATGACATCATCTAAATATCCTAATACCGGAATAAAATCTGGGACTAAATCAACAGGGGATAACGCATATCCAACCGTTATCCCTGCAATAATTTTAGCAAGCAACGGGGTTTCTTTATCTTTTAAAGCGATAAAAACCGCTGGAATGTCCGATTTTAATTTTTTTGCTCGTTCTTTAATGGTCATAGATTTCCTCCATAAATTAAAATTTTATTATTTGTTCAACGATTTCCAGAACTCTTCAAAATTCTCTGCAATCAAATAAATATTACTTTCATCATTTGAGGAATCAAAGTAATATGAATCATCGTAGTAATAAATACCGTCATTAGAACCGTCGCATATTAAAACTATAAATCCATGTTGTAAGCTATCTCCAATGATGATTGTTTTTTTAAGTAAATCCTTTACATATTCATTTGTCCAATACTCTATATCAGAGCTTGAATTACCAGTATGAATACCATAAAGAATGTCAATATTTATGTTACCATTAACCTCATCTAAATGAATTTCATTAAATTTGTTGTTTGAAACTGCACCGCCATTGCAATTTGATAAGAATTTTTTGTAATCATTTGGTAGAATGACATCAAACAATTTTTCTATTCTGACAATATCCTCTTTTTTTACTTTTCCAAATGGTTTTATCTCGAATTTACTTTGCTTATATTTATCAAATAATCCCATGTCAGTTCCTCTTAGAAATTCAAATTTTTCTATTCATTCGTTTTTTGATTTTAACTTTCATCGTTTCCAATTATAAGAAAACTATAACAGAAATACAACATAATCTTACATCGATATTGGACTATATTTTTTCTAATATCTTCTAATAAATGTGTTAGAAAGTGATGTAAAGTATAAAAAATTATCGATAATTAAGTGTAATCCACCAAGCTGAAATTGTTCTGTTTAATAATGATTTTGGATAGGGAAAAATACTTAATATTAGTGATTATAATGGGCATTTACTTGCTATCAGTTTCTTTTTCTTTCACATTGTGCTATACTTTGTGGTGGAAATGGCGCGTTCGGCAAGCGGTTAAGCCACAGCCCTCTCAAGGCTGTATCACGGGTTCAAATCCCGTACGCGCTACCATGTCTATAAAGCCCGTAGGGGCTTTTTTTCTTATATATAATGATTAAAAAAGACAATATTTGTGTTAAAATACGAATAGAGAGGTGATTCAAATGAAAAAGAAAATGATATTAGGAATTTCACTTGCTTTATTATTAAGTGCATGTTCAACAAACAATAATAAAGTTGAAAACAAAGAAGAAATTAAACAAGATAATACAAGTGAAGTTGAAACAAAAGAATTAACTGTCGAGGACATTCTAAGTAATCCAAGTCAATACGAAGGAAAAGAAGTTAAAATTCATGGTTCACTACCACAGGCATTATTAATGAACGATGAAGGTAAAGAAATTACAGCAATTTATAATCTATCAAAAGATCAATACATTGAGACCACAGGTGTTACACCAGAATTTGGAGGATGTGATGCCTATGTTACAGGTATTGTGAACATTGTAGATGGCAATGTCGTTATTGATGTGTCAAATTATGAACAAATTAAATAATAAACAAATATAATGTCGAATTATAATTCATAATGACGTTATGAATTATAAACAAATACAAAATTGTAAGTACTTAAAACAACTAGTCAAACAATTAAATATTAATTTAAAAGGGATGCTTTCAAATCAACTACAGACTGATGACATAGATACATTAGTTTGTCTATTAATAGATGAAAAATATTGGACATTATTTGGTGTTGAAAAAACAAAAAAAGAGTATTCTTATTTAAATGGTTTATCGAAACAAGCGTATCGATTTATTGTGAATCGTGATTCACAAGGAAGAGCGAATATTTATTTTAGTATTGAATCGTATTTAACTCAGCAATTAAATAAACATCAATTAGAATCATTAGAAAAAGAAAAAAGTCTTTATTTTGAAAAATTTAAAGTGAAGTATGATTTTAAAGAAAAAGATCGGAACATTATTAATGAAATTGTTGAATTAATATACAAACGAATCATTCAGTACTAAAAAAAGAAGAGACAAGCTCTTCTAAATTACAGAATCATCAAGTAGATCTTTATAAAAATCACAATAATCTTTACGCTTTTCGTTTGTGAATTTTATAGCTGAACGAGGATGACGATTTAATTGTCCAGTAAATAAATATTGCAGATCATATCCCCAAACAACACCACTTTCCTTTAAAGGAATCATATAATTTTCAATGAAAGTAAGAATAGGATATAAACTATATTTAGGGTTACGTAAAAAGCCAAGTAATAATTCTGTTGCACAGTTTCCTGCTCCACGACCCATTCCTTGAACAGTTACATCAAGGTAAGAAACACCATAAGATAATGCTTCAATTGTATTAGCGAATGCTAAGTTTTGATTATTGTGGGCATGAATACCAAGTTGCTTATGAGCCTTAGAAGCATATTCCATGTATAACTTAGAATATTTTTCAATGTTTTCTGGATATAAAGATCCATAGCTATCAACAATATAAATGATATCCACACTCGTTTCACAAAGCATTTGCAACGCTTCTTTTAAATCATCGGTTCCAATTTGACTAATTGCCATAATGTTACAAGAAGTTTCATAACCTAAATTATGTAGATACTCAATCATCTCAATAGCTGCTGGAATTTGGTGAATGTAACAAGCAACACGAACCATATCGATAACACTTTCATTGGCAGGTAAAAAATCTTCTTGATAATCACAACGTCCTACATCAGCCATAACGCAAATTTTCATGTCAGAAACATTATCGCCTACAATATTACGAATGTCTTGTTCATCACAGAATTTCCATTTTCCATATTCATTCACATCAAATAACTTTTTGCTGGCTTTATAACCAAATTCCATATAGTCGACTCCAGCTTTAATATTGGTTTTATATAATTCTTTGACAAATTCATCTGAAAAATCAAAATTATTACATAATCCACCATCACGAATTGTCGCATCGACAACACGAATATCTTCTCTTACGCTTAATAATGTGCCTTTTCTCATTGCTTCACCTCATTTATTTTATTTTTTCAATTTTATCATATCGATTCTATGTTTTCAATTTTATCTAAATGATGACTTCAAATTAAAAAAGACAAATTTTTGATTATTGTATTGAATTAGACCGTTAAAATAGTTTATAATAAACTTACGTTTTTCGGCAATTTTTTTATGCGATCATGAAAAATGATGATGGAAACTATTTTCAAATATAGAATTGTCAAAACTATTTTATATGATGAGAGGGGAAAAATATATGTCAATTGACTTAAAAACACATTTTTTCGAATCATTTGAAGAAGTAAAAGACTATTTGTTAAGTAATACTGGAACAAATACAATCAATCAAAATGATTTTTCTCATGCGGTTGCGAAACTTGAATTAACTCGTGATCAACAAGAAGAAATCGTTAGTTTATTATTAAATGCCGCCGAAGAAGGTCCAAAAGATGAAGACTTGATGGACGAAAATTTAGAAGACGATGATTTAGATAACTTCGATGATTATGACGATGATGAACATGAAGAATCAGAAGAAGATTTATATGAAGAAAAAATTTCGGAAATGGAACAAGAATACGCTGCTTCTTTTAAAGGATCAGTACAAGATTCTGTAAAACTATACTTGAAAAGTATTGGTGAATCAAAACTTTTAAAAGCTGATGAAGAAACAATTGTTGCTAACCATATTAAAGAAGGAAGAGAAGCCAAAGCTTTACTTGAAACAGAAACAGATCCTGAAAAAAGAAAAGAATTGGCGCAAATTGTTTTACAAGGAGAAGATGCAGAAAAAGAATTAATCGAAAAGAATCTTCGTTTAGTTGTTTCTATTGCGAAAAAATATTCAGGACGTGGATTGGATTTCCAAGATTTAATTCAAGAAGGAAATATTGGGGTAATTAAAGCTGTAGAAAAATTTGATCCAACGAAAGGATTCAAATTCTCAACTTATGCGACTTGGTGGATTCGTCAAAGCATTACACGTGCGATTGCCGATCAAGCTCGTACAATTCGTATTCCTGTTCACATGGTAGAAACAATGAATAAGTTAACTCGTATTCAAAGAGAAATGGTTCAAATTTTAGGACGTGATCCAGTTGCAGAAGAAATTGCGGAACGTATGGGTGATATTTCTGCTGAAAAGGTACGAGAAATTCAATTGATGTCATTTGATACAACTTCTTTAGAAACACAAATTGGAGATGAAGGAGATACTACGCTAGGAGATTTCGTAGAAGATAAAAATGCGATTTCACCAGAACAATATGCATATCGTGAACAATTAAAAGAAAGTTTACGTGAAGTTTTATCGACTTTAACAGAACGTGAAGAAAATGTAATTCGTATGCGTTTTGGACTAGATAATGGACAACCAATGACATTGGAAGAAGTAGGACAAAAATTTGGTGTTACGCGTGAACGTATTCGTCAAATTGAAGCAAAAGCCATTCGTAAATTAAAACATCCGACTCGTTTAAATAAATTGGCTTCTTATAATCAAAATTAGGGATTCAAACGAATCCCTTTTCTTTTATTTAATTAATTTTTCTAGAATTTGTACGGCATTTGTAGCTGCCCCTTTGCGAATTTGATCTCCACAACAGAATAAAGCCATAGAATGACCAGTAGGATCTGTTAAATCTTTACGAATACGACCGACATAAACTAAATCTTGATCCGTTGTATCTAAAGGCATTGGATATACTTTGTTTTGTGGATCATCTTTTAATACTGTACCCTGTCCTTTGGCAATTAATTCTCTTGCTTCATTCACATCAACTTCTTTTTCACATTCAATGAAAATAGACTCAGAATGAGAACGAAGAATTGGAACACGAACACAAGTACAGTTAACTAGTAAATCAGGATGGTGCCACATTTTACGTGCTTCATTTTGCATCTTCCATTCTTCTTTAGAAATACCATTTTCATCAAAATCACCAATTTGTGGAATTAAGTTATACGCAATTTGGTATGGAAAAGCAGTGCAAGGTGCATTTGGATCTTTTAATTGAGCCTCTAAATCTTGAATTCCTTTCACACCAGCTCCACTAACCGCTTGATAAGTAGAAACAATCATACGCTTAATATGATATTTTTTATGAATTTCATTTAAAGCAACCATGGCAATAATTGTTGCACAGTTTGGATTGGCGATAATTCCATGATTTTTTTCAATATCCTCAGGATTGATTTCAGGAATAACTAGAGGAACATCTTCATCTAATCGATAAGCCGATGAATTATCAACGACAACAACTCCTTTTTCATTTGCCCATGGAATCCATTTTTTAGCTAAATCATTTTCAGTTGCTCCTAAAGCATAATCAACATTATCAAAACTATTTTGTGTTAATTCTTCAACTACAACATCTTGGTTTTTAAATTTAAATACTTTTCCAGCTGAACGACTAGAAGCCAATAATTTTACATTGACATCAAAATCTCTTTCTTCTAAACATTGAAGCATTTGTTGTCCTACAGCACCTGTAGCACCAACAATGGCGATTGTTAATTTGTTTTCCATATTTACTCCTCACTGACAAAGGCATTGTAGATTGCCCTAACTGTTCTTTCAAAATCTTGTTTCTTGACACCAACTGTAATATTAATTTCGCTACTAGATTGTGCAATCATACGAATGTTGATGTTTTCTTTTCCTAATGCACTAAACAAACGACCAGAAGTACCTGGTTTATCACTCATATTTTGTCCAACGGTTGAAATTAAAGCTAAATCATCTTGGATTGACAAATCATCTGGTTTTAATTCAGATTTAATACGAGCAAGAATTTCATATAAACTATTTTCTACTTCTTTCTTTTCAACAACGATTGTGAATGAATCAATTCCACTAGGAATGTGTTCAATACTTACATTATAAGACTCTAAAATAGATAACGTTTTACGAATGAAACCAACTTCGTTGGACATATGTTTTTTATAAATATAAATTGAAATGAAATCTTTTTTACCGGCAATACCTGTTATAGGAAAATGATTTTTCGTTTTTGTTTCTAAAATGTATGTTCCAAAATCTTGAGGGCGATTCGTATTTAAAATATGAATCGGAATATTTTTTTCTTTAACAGGGAAAATAGCTTCTTCATGAAGAACACTTGCTCCCATATAAGACAATTCACGTAATTCTGTATATGTGATGTATTTAATTTGTTCAGGATTTTCAACGATTCTCGGATCGGCCATTAAGAATCCAGATACATCTGTCCAGTTTTCATATTCATCTGCTTCTAAGCACTTAGCTAAAATAGAACCTGTAATATCGCCACCACCGCGAGAGAAAACTTGAAGTTGTCCACTTGAATTGGAACCATAAAAACCTGGGAATACAAAGCGTTCATATTGAGCGCATTTGGCATTTAAATTTTGAGTTGTCACTTCCCAGTTAATTGTTTTGTCTAAATGAAAACGAATAACGTCTTTGGCATCGACAAAAGCATATCCAAGATATTCGGCCATTAACTTAGCACAGAAATATTCACCACGAGATACAATTTCATCTTGTGTCATTTGATTTAAATTGGTATACATGGCATCTAATTCTTTTTCAATTGGTTGTTTAAGACCTAATTCATTTTTGATGTCCACAAAACGTTGTTTAATTAGTTTATAGACATTACTTGCATCGACATGATATTGACGATGGGCATCTAATAAATAAAGTAAGTCGGTAATTTTACTATCTGATGAATCTCTTCTTCCTGGTGCTGAAACAACAACAAAACGACGAGATGGATCGGATAATACGATGTCTTTTACTTTTTTGAATTGTTCAGCGTTGGCAACGCTACTTCCTCCGAATTTTGTGATTTTTAACATATCGATTCTTCCTTTTACATATATTTAGCTATCATAGCTTTTTCATCCTTTTCAAGGACGGTTCTACTTAATTCTTTAAATTCTTTAGTAGTGATGGCTTTGGTGGTGATATAGAAATTGGCTCCTAAGTTTTCTATATGATCAATGCATGCACTATTAATGATAGAATTTGTGCGAATTAAATAGCGTTCTTGTAGTAGTGTATCACTGTAAACCAATTCGTTATCTAATGATACTGAACCATAATACATATTATTTTTAATATCTAAAATATCTTGAACAATGGCATTTGCGGTTGGTAATTTACCAGCACCTTGTCCATAGAATTTAAGTTCACCAATTGTGTTTCCATTTAAAGTTATAATATTGAAATTAGATGGAATGTTGGCTTCTAAGGAATGTTCATCAAATACCATAGGCATTACAAATGCTTCATATTGATGATTTGATTGAATAGCTTGTCCAATGTATTTAATCATTTGATGATGATTCTTTAAGTATTCAATGTCTTTGTGAGTAATAGAAGCCATTGAAAATACTGGGAATTCATTCATATCAATTTTGGCATCAAAGGCAAGAGCTGCAGAGATTGTTACTTTATTTTGGACATCATATCCATCAATATCAGCACTTGGATTAGCTTCGGCATATCCTAATTCTTGCGCATTTTTTAAAGCTACATCAAATTCTTCATTTTTTAAATTCATAGAATCAAGAATGTAGTTGGTTGTTCCATTGAAAATACCATAGAAAGAAGAAATCTCATCCACTCGTCTAGCTTTTTGAACACTAGCCAACCAAGGAATTCCTCCTCCTGTACTCGCTTCGAATCGAAATTCAACTTCATATTCTTTAGCCGCTTGTAAAAAGTCAGTCATATGGGCTGCTACTACGGCTTTATTTGCGGTAACGACATGTTTTTTATGGTGTAGACATTCCATAATAAATTCATAAGCAGGATGAATACCACCCATTGTTTCAACGACTAAATCAATAGAGTCATCTTCACTGATTTCTTTAATATCACATACAATCAAATTTGATTTATCTTTATTTTTAGGAAGATCTAATATTTTCACAACTTCACAGTCCATTAAATCCTTAGATTTAATTTCATTGACGATTTGTTCTACGCCACTTCCAATTGTTCCAAATCCTAAAATCGCAATTTTCATAACATTCCTCCTTTGTAGACTTATAAAAAACACTTGTATTTAAAACGTGAACATTGTATCATATGGTATGTAGTTTTTCAAGGAGGACTTTTATGAATCAAATGTACGTCTCAACACGTGACGCAAACAAAAAAGTAAGTAGTAAACAAGCAATTTTAGAAGGAATCTCAAATGATGGGGGATTGTATGTCTGGCCTGAACTTGATTCTGTCAAAATTGATTTAAATAAAGTATGTAAACAAAGCTATCAAGAAAATGCGTATATGATTTTAAAGGAATTATTACCTGATTATAGTGAAGAAGAATTAAAAGAATGTATTCACGACGCATACACAAATTCTTTTAGTGTCCCTGAAATTACGCCTGTAAAAAAAGTAGATAATATATATGTATTGGAATTATTTCATGGACCTACAAGTGCATTTAAAGACGTTGCTTTAACGCTTCTTCCTCAATTAATGTCAAAGGCATTAAAAACAACAAATCAAAAGGCATTAATTCTAACAGCTACTTCTGGAGATACAGGAAAAGCTGCTTTATGTGGGTTTCAAGATGTCGAAAATATTGGAATTGCGGTATTCTATCCACATCAAAAAGTAAGTCAAATTCAATATCGTCAAATGGCTACACAAAAAGGAAAAAATACGAAAGTATATGCGGTAAAAGGAAATTTTGATGATGCTCAAAGTCAAGTAAAAAAATTATTCCTTGATGAACAAATGAATGAACAAGCCAAAGCACATAATATCTTGTTGACAAGTGCCAATTCAATTAATATTGGACGTTTAGTACCACAAATTGTATATTACTTTGAAAGTTATAAATACTTAGTAAATCAAGGATTAATTCAAATTGGGGATAAAGTATCATTCAGTGTTCCAACAGGTAACTTTGGTGATGTATTAGCTGGTTTCTATGGATATTTAATGGGTTTACCAGTTGAAAGATTCTATGTCGCATCCAATGCGAATCATGTTTTAACGGATTTCTTATCAACGGGAACATATAGTCGTAACCGTGATTTTATTCAAACAATTTCTCCAAGCATGGATATATTGATTTCTTCTAACTTAGAAAGACTTCTATATTATATGTCAGGAAAAGATACAGCTTTTGTGAAGAAATGTATGGATGATCTAAAAGAAAAAGGGGAATATACAATTCCTAGAGAAATGTTAGATAAGATTCAAGATTTATTTGGATGTGGTTATGTAAATGATTACGAAACAAAAGAAGTTATTAAAGATGTATATGAACAAACAAAAGAAGTATTGGATCCACATACAGCCATTGGATATAGTGTTGCTCAAAACAGTGATGAAGACATGATTGTATCATTGGCTACAGCATCTCCTTATAAGTTTAGTGTTGATGTCTTATCGGCTTTAGGACAAAGCTGCGAAAATGAATTTGAGGCTATGAAACAGCTATCAAAAATTTGTTCAGATCCAATTCCACAAGGATTAAAAGAATTAGAATCATTACCAATTCTTCATAAAGATATTATTGAAATTGAAGAAATGAAAGATGTCGTATTAAAAGCTATGGAGGAATGCTTTAATGATTAAAGTCTGTGTTCCTGCAACAAGTGCAAATTTATGCATTGGCTATGATTGTTTAGGATTAGCAGTTGACCTGTATAATTACTTTACCTTTGAAACTGCCAATCATTTAATCATTACAGGATGCGAACCACAATTTCAAAATGAAGACAATCTAGTCGTTGTCGCATTTAAACATGTGTGTAAATACCTAAATAAAGAAATGCCAACGTTTCATTTGCACATAGATGCCAATATTCCTGTTTCAAGTGGTTTAGGAAGCTCAGCAAGCTGTTTAGTTGCAGGGATCATGGGGGCTAATGCTTGGTTTCATGCAAATTTAGATCAACAAACACTAGTGACATTAGCAACCCAATTAGAAGGACATCCTGATAATGTTGCCCCAGCTATTTTAGGACAAGCTAGTGTTTCGTTTATGAATGAAGATAAAGTTGTATCAACTATTATTTCATGTGCCAATTGGTATGGATTAGTTATGATGCCAAATTATCAAGTAAATACTAAACAAGCTCGTAAAGTGCTTCCAGACAATATTTCACATAAACAAGCCGCTAGTCAAATTGCGCATGCCTTATCGTTTGTACAAGCACTTCAACAAGGAAATGAACAAATGATGTTGGTAAGTTGTCAAGATTATTTACACGAACCATATCGCAAAAAATTAATTAAAGAATTTGATGAAATTCATTCGTATTGTTTTGATCGACAATTTCCAATGTGGATTTCAGGTTCTGGGCCAACTATGATGGCTATGAGTATAAAAAAAGAAAATATAGAATCTTTGAATCAATGGATGCAGCATAGATATCCTTATATTTCATGTCATGTTGTTTGCATTGATCAGAAAGGGGCAAGGGTAGATTATGAGTAAATTTTATGTTGTTTCTTCGGAAATTTTACCAGAAGTATTAGAAAAGGTATTAGAAGCACAATCTTTACTTCAAAAAGGTAAGGTAAAACGTATTTCTGAAGCTGTTAAAATGGTAGGGATATCAAGGGGGACATATTATAAATATAAAGACACTGTCTTTTCATTTGATCAAGAACAATCCCGAAGAAAAGCTGTTGTTTCTATGATTTTACGATCTGAAACAGGTTCTCTTTCTAAAGTAATTAGTTTATTATCTGAAAATCAAATTAATATTTTAGCGATTAATCAAACAATTCCAATTAATGGAATTCATAATGTTTCTTTTACTTTAGATGTAGCCGATATGGAAATATCTATTCAAACAATGATTAAATTATTAGAAGAACTTCCAATGGTTGAAAAAGCTGATCTAGTGGCGGTTGAATAAATATGAAATCATATTTAGCTTATATATTTAATTGGTGTTTAATCATTTGTTGTGTGGTATTTGGAATACGAGCCATTGCCTTGGAACCCGATTTTTTTGTGAAACGATATGATCGATATCAATTTGATAAGATATTAGACGTATCACAAGATAATTTAGATGATTGTATCACCGTATTATTAGATTACATTAAAGATGAACGCGATGATATTGTCGTTTATATTGATGGACAAGAAGCGTTTAATGAAGTCGAAAAGAAACACATGATTGATGTTAAGAATTTATATCAAAATGCTGTAAAAGTTGCACTTGTGTGCGGTGTTTTGGCAATGGGTATCTTGATTTATTTCTTAGCCAAAGAAAAGAGATTTATGTCCTTTTTAACAATGGGATTTATTCGCGTAACAGGAACTATTTTTGTGATGCTGGTGTTCTTTGGTATATGGTTTGTCACTGATTTTACTAGCCTATGGAATTGGCTTCATACTTTATTGTTTAGTAATCAATTATGGTTATTGGATCCTAAAACAAGTTTTATGATTCGTATGTTGCCTGAAGTTATTTTTAATCAAATGGTATTAGCTATTGCGTTGTATTTAGTTATTTGTATTGAGCCTTTATTTGTGTTTAGCTGCTACTATCAAATAAAGAAAGCACCCATAGGATTTGAAAGAAAATGATTGTTTTAGCGTCAAAGTCACCAAGAAGAAAGGAAATACTTTCTTCTTTAGGGTATTCCTTTGTGGTTTGTCCTGCTGTAGGAGAAGAAGTATTTGATTTAAATATAGGAATTGATTCTGCCATTAAAGAAGTTGCGTATCATAAGGCAAAGGAAGTACAGAAACAATATCCTGATGATTGTATTTTAGCAGCTGATACAATTGTATATTATGAAGGAAAAAATTTAGGTAAGCCTAAATCAAGACAAGAAGCAATTGATTGTCTTTGTTCTTTGTCTAATCATGTTCATGAAGTAAAAACAGGGATGTGTGTTCTTTATGGAGAACAGAAAAAATGTGTTGTTTCGACAACAAAAGTTTATTTTAAAGATTTGTCATTAAAACAGATTATTGACTATGTTGATTTAAATACTTGTTATGATAAAGCAGGAAGTTATGGAATTCAAGAATGTGATTTTGTAGATCATATTGAAGGAAGTTATTCCAATGTTATGGGATTAGATTCACAGGTGGTTCAAAATCTACTTATTGCATTAAAGAGATAGGAATGCTATCATAAATCGGTATTAAATTTAGGAGGATGTTTATGGCAGTAATTAAAAAAGATGATATTGTCAATGCACTATCACAAAAACAAGAAAAACTTTCTAAAGCACAAGCTAAAGAAATTGTAAATGAAGTATTTGATTTCATTTCACAAGCTGTTTGTCAAGGTGATACTGTAGATGTTTACGGTTTCGGTAAATTCTATAGTTCAGATGTAGCTGCTCGTAAAGGAATTAACCCAGCTACAAAAGAAGAAATTGAAATTCCAGCATCAAAATCTGTTCGTTTTAAAGCATCTAAAGCTTTTAAAGACGCCGTTAAAGAAAGCATCTAACGATGCTTTTTTATGTTATAATGGATGCATAAATTGGAGGCTATAAATATGAGTTTACCTATATACATCATAGGACATAAAAACCCTGATTCTGATTCAATTTGTTCGGCTATGGCTCTTGCGGAATTAAAACAAAAACAAGGAATAAATGCTGTTGCGGCAAGACTTGGAATCATCAATCCTGAAACAACTTTTATTTTAAATAAGTTAAACCTTGAATCGCCTGAATATCTTTCAACTGCCAAGTTAAAGTTATCGGAAATTGATATTGATGCGGCTCGTATTGTTTCACAAGATACGATTATTCGTAAAAGTTGGGATTATTCACAAGAAATGAATGTGAAAACAGTGTATGTGAACGATGAAAATGATAATTATATCGGCCTTGCTACGGTATGGGAAATGGCTCGTATCCAAATGCAAGATTTACATGCTACAGCGAGTCTTCTTCAACATGCTACTATTCAAAATTTAGCGGATTCCGTTCGTGGAGAAGTTTTATTTGAAGGAAACCGTGATCGAACTGGATATGTTCGCATTGCGGATAAAAAGATGATGGACCGCGATTTAACAGGCGCTATTATGGTTTTAGGAGATAGTGAAGATGCGATGTTTAAATGCATTGCCAAAGGGTGTGCTGTTATTGTCATTGCGGAAAACTATGTTCCCGATGAATTAATCATGTCCATTGCCAAAGATAAAGGCGTAACGATGATCACAACACCATATAATATTATGAAAATCATTCAAATGATTTATCGCGCCATTCCGATTCGTGCCATTATGACATCAAGCAAGGATGTTATTTCATTCAATCGAAATGAGTATTTGGAAGATGTCGAAAGAGAAATGTTAAAGACACGACATTCTTCTTATCCTGTAACGAATCAAGGTAAATTAGTGGGATCGGTATCACGTTATCATTTATTGAAATCAGAAAAGAAAAAATTTATCTTAGTAGATCACAATGAAAAGAAACAAAGTATTTCTGATATTGAACAAGGAGAAATCGTAGAAATTGTCGATCATCATCGTATTGGTGACATTGAAACGAGCACACCGATTTCATTTCGTAATATGATTGTAGGTTCAACTTGTACAATCGTTGCATTAATGTATAAAGAAGCAGAAATAAAGATGTCAGAAACAGCTGCAAAACTATTGTTGTATGGAATGATTTCGGATACTTTGAATTTCAACTCGCCAACGTGTACACCTGTTGATACGATGGTTGCTAAAGAAATTTGTACTGAATATAATTTGGATTCTGCAAGTATGGCCAATGAATTGTTCTCACAAACAGCTACTATTAAAGGAAAAGAATTCAAAGATATTTTATATAATGACATAAAAGAATATATGTTGGCTGGTCAACACATTGCGGTCTCTCAAGTGTTTACTTATGATTTGGCAGATGTGAATGAAATTGAACATGATTTTATTCAATATATGGAAGAAGAAAATAAAAAATATAAATATAATTTTTTATTGATGGTATTCACGAACATTGAAGGAAAAGGATCTAAATTCTTATATGTAGGGGATTTATCATCGAAAATGGCAACAGCAATAGAACGATTTACTCAAAGAGGTTATGTATCGCGTAAAAAACAAATTGTTCCTTGCATTGCCAGTGAACTAGAATAGAGGAAAAAAGATGAGTGTAACAGAACGTTTATTAAAATATGTATCATTTGATACGCAAGCTGATGAAGAATCTAGTAGTGTTCCTTCAACAGCTAAACAACTTGAATTAGCTAAATATTTGACAGAAGAATGTAAGAAAATGGGAGTGGATCATGTAGTAATGGATCCATCAGGAAGTGTATACGCTACAATTAATGCGACTTGCGATAATAAGCATGCCATTGGGTTTGTGGCACATATGGATACAGCTACTGAATTACCTGGAAAAGATGTAAAACCACAATTTGTTAAAAACTACCAAGGAGAAACAATCAGGTTAAATGATGAATATGCAATGAATCCAGATGAATTTGAAAATTTAAAGAAAGTAATTGGAACGGATTTAATTGTTACGGATGGAACAACTTTACTAGGTGCTGATGATAAAGCTGGTATTGCCATTATTATGCAAGCAATGGATGAAATTATTCATAGTAGTCAACCACATGGAAAAGTAATGTTTGCCTTTACTTGTGATGAAGAAGTGGGACGTGGAACTGAAAATTTTGATTTGAAACAATTTCCAGTTGATTTTGCGTATACAGTAGATGGAGCGGATATTCAAAATATCGATTATGAAACATTTAATGCGGCTTATGCTCATGTAACTGTTCATGGAACAAGTATTCATCCAGGAGAAGCAAAAGGAAAAATGGTTAATGCCTCTTTATTGGCAAGTGAGTTTATGATGGCTATGCCTTGTATTGAAACACCACAATGTACAGAACA
Organism: Floccifex sp.; assembly: GCF_051873495.1. Classification (NCBI taxonomy): domain Bacteria; kingdom Bacillati; phylum Bacillota; class Erysipelotrichia; order Erysipelotrichales; family Erysipelotrichaceae; genus Floccifex; species Floccifex sp. Next base: position 3,752 of record NZ_JBJEEX010000090.1, on the reverse strand, counting down.
AAGAGAAGGATTCTATCATGTTATTAAGGTAGAATCGAATTGTGATGAGGCTAAGCTTGATTATATTATTCGCGATCATGATAGTGATAAATTTGCGCAAAGAAAAGAATACATGAAAAAGATGGTTGAAACGTTCAATGAAAAATATGATGATCGATTTGAAATTGAAATGGGAGACCAATATTATAATATGGCCCAATATATTACAGACCGTACATGCATTGACTTAGCTTGTAAAGCTATCGCCAAAGAAGGACTACAACCACAATCAGATCCTGTTCGTGGTGGAACAGATGGAGCTAATTTAACTAAAATGGGATTGGCTTGTCCAAACTTAGGAACGGGTTCATATAATCATCATGGACGTTTTGAATTTGCGAGTATCCAACAAATGGAAACAATGGTTCGTATTGTTAAGAATATCATTTTTGAATAAAACGAGGTAACGAGTATGGATTACGCGAAAATAGCTTTAGAAAAACATAAAGAATGGAAAGGTAAGCTTGATATTCAAGCAAAAATGGAAATCAAAGACAAAGACGATTTATCGACTTGTTATACACCTGGAGTGGCTGCTCCTTGTCTAGAAATTAAAAAAGATCCCAAAAATAGTTATGTTTATACAGGAAGACAAAATCTAGTGGCTGTTATTACGGATGGCTCTGCTGTTTTAGGATTAGGAAATATTGGACCTGAAGCTGGAATGCCAGTAATGGAAGGAAAATGTGCTTTATTTAAGGCATTGGCAGGTGTAGATGCTTTTCCTATTTGTTTAAATACCCAAGATACAGATGAATTAGTACAAATCATTTCGGCACTTGAACCAACTTTTGGTGGCATTAATTTGGAAGATATTGCGGCACCTCGTTGTTTTGAAGTAGAAAAACGTCTTCAAGAAAAGATGAATATTCCTGTTTTTCATGACGATCAACATGGAACAGCGATTGTTGTTTGTGCTGCTTTAATTAATGCTTTGAAATTAGTAAAAAAAGAGAATCCGACAATCGTAATTAATGGAGCCGGTTCAGCGGGGTGTGCCATTGCGAATTTGATTTTAAAAATGAAATTAGGAAATGTTATTTTATGTGATCGTGATGGTATTTTAGATCCAAATGGAGAATTAAATTCCGGATGGAAAGCTTTAATTGATCGTGTTAATCTTGAACATAAAAAAGGTGATTTGAAAGAAGCTATGAAAGGAGCAGATGTTTTTATTGGTGTTAGTGCTGCTCATGTCGTAACCAAAGAAATGGTACAATCCATGAATGAAAAACCAATTATTTTCCCGATGGCTAATCCAACTCCAGAAATAGAACCAGATCTTGCTTTAGAAGCAGGTGCGTACATTGTTGGAACAGGTCGTTCAGATCATCCTAATCAAATCAATAACGTTTTAGCGTTCCCAGGTATTTTTAAAGGTGCTTTAAGCGTGCAAGCTACTTGTATTAATGATAAAATGAAAGAAGCGGCTGTACGAGCTATTGCTTCTTTGATTCCGGATGATCAATTAACACCTGAAAACATTATTGTATCGCCTTTACAAGAAGGTGTAGCGGATGTCGTAAGCAAAGCTGTTAGCCAAGCTGCAATTGAATCAGGAGTTATTCGTAAATGGTAGATTTTGGATTAGTAATTGAAGGAGGAGGCACTAAAACTGCTTATAGTGGTGGTGTTTTAAAATGTCTTCTAGATAATGGAATTTATGCTCCTTATGGAGTAGGAATATCAGCAGGAGCCGAGTTTTTACAAGCCTATGCATCACAACAAGCTGATCGTTTAAAAAAGATTGGAATTGATTGTATTGCCAATAAAGAGTGTGTTGGTATCCGTCCTATGTTGAAAGAAAAAAGTGTATTTGGTTTAAACGCAACTAATGATTGTATTGAAAAACTTGCACCACTTGATAAAGAAAAACTAATGAATTCACCAACTTTAATGGAAGATGGTGTTTATAATTTAGAAACACATGAAATTGAATATTTTGATCAAAGTTATATTGATGAAGATAATTCATTAACGAAAGCGAGTTGTTCATTATTATTGTTGTGTCCGCCATATACATTTAATGGAAAAAAATATATGGATGCAGGCCTTCGTGTCATGATTCCTATTGAAAGAAGTATTGAAAAGGGTTATAAAAAACATTTAGTTATTTCTTGTAAAGAATTAGGATATGTACGTAAACCAGCTCCAAGTTATCAGCTATGGTTGGCAAATCGTGTATACAAAGATCCAGTTGTGACAGAAGATTTAAAAAATCGTCATATTCGTTTTAAAGAACAATGGGACTTAATTCATGATTTAGAACAAAAAGGACAAGCACTTGTTCTTCGTCCATCAAAGGATATGGGTGTATCACGTTATACAACAGATCGTTCTAAACTTGAACCTTGGTTTAATCTTGGTTACCAAGAAACATTGGATCGTATGGACGAAATTAAAAAATTCTTAGAAATTGAGTAAGGCAAGAGAACTTGCCTTTTTTAGATAAAAAACGGTTCACATATGAGATATGAACCGTTTCATTTTTTATAATTGGAAAATAATTCCTAAACAAGCACAAAGACAAATAAGAACAATGGGATGCACTTTGTTGAATTTCTTATAGAATAAGAATACTAAAACAAGAAGAATGATATTTAGAAAATTAATATCCATTGAAATTGTCCCGTTATTAAATATTGCTATTACTAAGATTCCTAGTCCAGCTGAGGCAATCATAGCACATACAGCGGGTCTTAAACCATAAAACGCATCTTGAACCCAATGACTGTTTTTGAATTTTTGAAGGAAGTGAGCCACAATACAAATCACAATGATGCTAGGCGCAACAAGAGAAAGAGTAGTGATGATTCCACCTAGGATTGAATTAGTGGTATGGAAACCAACATAAGTTGCCATATTAACTCCCATAGGGCCTGGTGTGGATTCCGATACTGCAATCATATTCATCAACATTTCTTTGGTAAACCATCCGTATTTATCAATCATTTCATAAAGGAAAGGAATTGTTGCTAATCCTCCTCCCAACGAAAATAATCCCGTTTTAAAGAATTCTATTATTAATTGAAGAACTAGTTTAAGACTCATGGCTTTGCTCCTTTCTCATTTTTAAATAAGAAATTAAAATTCCTGCCGAGGCACTTACAATCACAATCACAATAGTAGGAACAAGCGAAGCGTATGTTAAGACTAAGGCAATGGCAAAAATAATAATACCAGTATAGTCTTTAACACCTGTTTTAAATAATTTCACAATGGCACTAAAAATTAGAACACAAACGGCAATTCGAATACCATGTAAGGCATGTTGGACAATTTCAATGTCCATAAAGTTTTGAAGTAAAGCCGCAATAAATGAAATGATAATAATACTAGGAGCAACAACACCAAGTGTTGCGACAATGCCTCCTAAAATTCCTTTTTGATAATATCCTACAAAAGTTGCGGTATTGACAAATATAACACCTGGTGTACATTGACCCACCGCAAAATAATCCATAATTTCTTCATCGGTTGCCCAATGTTTCTTTTCTACGACTTCTTTTTGAAGCATAGGTAACATCGCATATCCTCCTCCAAATGTGAAGGCACCTATTTTAGCGAATGTTAAGAATAATTCTATATAAATTTTCATATGATTCCTTCTTTCCTTTACATATTGTACATGAATTGATTTTTTTGTATATTAAAATAAATAAAAAAGCTAACTATATAAAAATCAATAGAATTTATGAAAAAGTTTGAAAATA